>CAZLME010000171.1:0-2507 GCA_964560595.1 uncultured Actinomycetota bacterium | reverse complement strand
CTACTGGAATAGTAGCCCCATGGGGGATTATACAATAATCTTAAAATTTGACTAAAGTCTTTAATTGATATATATTTTCAAAATGATTTTTATTAAGGAGGAATTTAATTTAAATGCCCGTATATAGCTATAAATGTGAAAAATGCGGTAAAATTTTTGATAGATTTCAAAAAGTTGGTGAAAGTAACGGAAGCAATAATATGAAATGCATTTACTGCAATTCAAAAGCCTTAAGGTTATTTTCTTCTGTGGGGATAATCTTTAAAGGTTCCGGATTTTATACAACAGATTATAAATCAAGTTCAATGAATCTGAATAACGGCAGTGCATCAAAAGTAAAAGGAAAAGAACTAAAAGAATCTGGAGATAAAACTTCAAATAAAAAGGAAACCAGTAAAAAAGAAGCCGATACTATTTCAATTAAACCGGCCGAATCTTAAATATTATTTATATATATTAATATAATATTATTTATAATAATAAATAAGAACATCTGTACTAAATTTTTAAATTCTTATGATTGATGTTTTTATTATTGATTTCATCTATAGTATTATTGGTATTGTATATTTCAAGTTTGAGATTTATTATTAAAAAAATTAGCAATAGTTATTTTTTAATGATTTTATAATTACGGGCAGAAGTACGATATTTATTGGTTATACTCTTTATTCTATGATACAATTTTTATTTGAGATAAAAAAAGTTAGAAGAGAGCCATTAATGTATCTAAAAGAAAGAAGCCGGGATTTTGAAGTTGTTTTTAAATCTTATAATGGTTTCTCTCAAAAAAAATATTTTATCTTTATGTGATGCTTAAAATTTTTATTAATTTTATTTTAATGGGTTAGACAAATATGATAATAAAAAAAATAAGTATTTTCCTTCTGATTTTCTTGTTCTTCTGTTTCTCAATAGCAATAATCACATTTGGTGTATCATGTTTTTCTTCTGGTAATAATACAGAAAATGTGCCAGATCAAGAAATAGAAATCCCCGCAGAGCTTGAGAATAGTTCTGAAAGTATGTCAGAAGGGGATTTTGACAGTCTTTTAGAAACTGAAGGTTTTCTGGAGGTATTCAACAGTTTTTATTACCCGGATTCTGATATCAGGGAAGTGAAACAGATAGAAGGCGATGGTAAATTATTTTATATTTTATTAGAGACTACGGAAAATTCCAGAAAAGTAGAAGAATATTATAAAGCTAAAAAAATTCAATCAATATGGAGTATAGCCCAGATATATGAAGAGAGTTCAGACAACATTGAAGAAAAATTTCTTGAAGAAGAAAATGAAAGTATTCCCGTCTATAAATTTACTTATAATAGTAATGAAAAAGATAAAGTTGTAAATGTTCTGATTAAAGGTCTTGAGGAAAGCAGAACCCAGATAATGATCATTTATTGGAATCTTCAGTGATTAGCAGATGGCAGGCTCCAACATTTTAAAATCAAAAATCTACACGGTTAGTGAACTTAATCAGGAAATAAGAAAAAATCTTGAAGCAGATTATCCAGATATATGGCTAGAAGGGGAAGTCAGCAATTTTTATTTCCATGATAAGAAGCATATGTACTTTGATCTAAAGGACGAAAATTCTAAAATTAAAGTTGTCATGTTCCATCACAGTAACAGGAATTTAATTTTTAATATTGAAGAAGGTCTGCATATTCTGATAAATGGTTATGTTTCTGTTTATGAAAAAAAGGGGGAGTATCAGGTAATAGCTATTGACGTACGCCCGGTAGGCAAGGGTGCACTAATTCTGGCATTTGAACAGTTGAAGGAAAAATTAGAAAAAAAGGGATATTTTGACATTCTGCATAAAAAAAGCATTCCTATCTTACCTAAAAAAATAGGTGTCGCTACTTCAATTGGCGGTGCGGTAATAAGAGATATTATTTTAGTTTTAAGGAACAGGTTTGAAAATTTCCACCTTATAGTAAGAGATGTCAATGTTCAGGGGGTCACTTCCAGTAATGAAATTTGTGACGCTATTGATGATCTGTGTGAATACGGTGTGGATGTAATAATCCTGGCAAGAGGCGGGGGTTCTCTGGAAGATTTATGGGCATTCAATACTGAAGAAATGGCTAAAAAAATTTTTAATTGTCCCGTACCTTTAATTTCAGCAATTGGACATGAAACAGATTACACTATCTCCGATTTTGTAGCAGATAAAAGAGCAGCAACACCTTCGGTTGCCGGAGAACTGGTTATATTAAATAAGACTAATGAAATTGCAAATTTAAAAATAATGTTAAGAAGACTAGAAAGTCTTGTTAACTTCAGGATAAATATATTTAGAAAAGAATTAACTTTTTTAACCAAACGGAGGATTTTTATAAAACCAAAAACACTCCTGGATAGATTTAATCAAAATGCAAGTGAATTTCATGTCAATTTAATTGAAAATATAAAAAAACTTATCCGGGCAAGGAAAGAGAAAACATATAGCTTATCCAGGATGATAGATAAGAAAAATATTTTACAAGATTTGCGATA
>CAZLME010000170.1:0-2540 GCA_964560595.1 uncultured Actinomycetota bacterium | reverse complement strand
CTCAAACTATGGTATTAAGAACAATCGGCCTTAATGCCTTCCCATTGAACGCTCATTCGCCTGACCGGCCCGGCCAAATCCTCAACTCCCAACTGCAATAAACTCAAAATCTCATCCACCCGTATCGTGCCCGAGGGACTGACTCTGCAATCGACAATGATACCTTCCGCTTCTACGTTAATTGATTCCAAAAACGGTCTCACGTCAACAGACTTAATCCTCAAACCCTTACCGCCTCGCCGCTCTATCACTATCTTGTCGCCCGCAAGAAGCCCTTTAATCCGTTCCTTCATACTCTCATCTGCAAGCTCCGGCTTCACTTCTATCAGGTACCTCACCGAAGTCGGCTCAGGAACGTTTTTCGACCGGCTGATTTCTGCCGAAACAATCTTTATACCCGCCGGTACTTCATTCTTAAGCGCCTCCGCGTCAAATCCCGCCCCTTCCCCCTCAAGCCGCAGACACAACATCTCGTCATCCGATTCAACGCCGACGCTTCTCGGCAATACCAGCGACATCCGCTGGTGCGGATTAAAACCCTGACTATACGCCACCTTCACCCCCGCCCTCACACAGGCACGCTGAAATACACGCATCGTCTCCGCGTGCGACAAATACCGCAAATTTCCCCCTACCCTGAATCGAATCACTGCTAACATTTGACTCCAGATTAGCCGCTGCCAAGTTCGTTCACTCTGCCTGTACCTCCCTCAAAACGCCTCGGGAAGTATTTTTCTCGCCGCGTCACGCAGAAAGCCGGAAATCTGCCTCTCCGAATTCATTCCCAGCACCTTCCTCGCAACCTTGTTGCACTCCTCAACCGTCACCGACCTGATAATCTGCTTTATCTCCGGTATCATAGGTGACGCAATCGAAAGCTTCCGCACGCCGAGTCCCAGCAGAAGCATCACCGACTCCGGCTCCGACGCCATCTCTCCGCAGACATTCACGTCCACCTGCGCCTTATGAGCATCCTGAATAACCGTCCTGATAAGCCGAAGCACCGCCGGGTCAACCGCCGAATACAATGTCGAGACAAGCTCATTGCCCCTGTCAACCGCCAGCGTGTACTGCGTCAAATCATTCGTGCCTATGCTGAAAAATTTCACGTCCCTCGCCAGCATCGACGCCGTCAATGCCGCCGCCGGCGTCTCAATCATAATCCCCACCTCGATGTCCCGATTATACCCTATCTCCTCCTCGTCCAGGTCCTCCATCACGTCCCCGAGTATCATCTTCGCCTGCATCAGCTCCTGAAGGTTCGTTATAAGCGGAAACATTATCTTGACCTGTCCCAGAACCGACGCCCGCAAAATCGCCCTAAGCTGCGTCTTGAACATCGTAAGGTTCTGCAGACAAAACCGTATCGAACGCAAACCAAGAAAAGGATTGGGCTCACGCACGTATCGCCTGCTCTGCGTATACTTGTCGGCCCCGAGGTCCACCGTCCTTATTATAACGGGCCTGGTCTTGAAAACCTCGACCGTCCGAGCGTATGCCTCATAATGTTCCTGCTCCGTCGGCTCAGTGTCCCGGTTAAGAAACAAAAATTCCGTCCGGTAAAGCCCTATCCCCTCCCCGCCTTTCTGCAGTACAATCTCCGCCTCATCCGGGAACTCGATATTGCCGTACAAAGCAACACGAACTCCGTCCCGCGTTACCGCGGGTTTTTCCCTTATCGTGTCAAGCCGATGCCCCAGCTCCGTAAACTCAACCGCGTACTCAAGATACTGCTGAATCGTCGCATCATCAGGATTTATTATCACTATCCCGCGGTTGCCGTCGACAATCACAGTGTCCCCTGCCGTTATGCTCTCGGTGATGTCCTCCAGCGCCACTACCGCAGGTATCCCAAGAGACCTGGCCACTATCGCCGTATGGCTCGTCCTGCCGCCCGCGCCGGTCGCTATCCCCTTGACGTACTCCTTATTGAAACCAGCCGTCTCCGTGGGGCTTAACTCCCTGGCGACAATCACCGCTTCTTCGGTTAACTGCTCTATATCATGTCTCTTTCCACCAAGCAGTTGCCTCAACAGTCGCCGCTCAATATCGTATATGTCCGCCGAACGCTCCCGCATATATGGGTCTTTTAACTTCGCAAAGTGCGCCGCAATATCACGCAATGTCTTCGAAACCGCAAACTCGGCCGTAACCGACTCGTCGTGAACCAAATCGGTTATCTGTTTGCGAAGACTCCTGTCACGAAGAAAACTTAAATGAACCGCGAAAATATCGCGTATCTTACTGCCCTCAATCTCCTTCTGCTCCCCCTGAAAACCCGTGAGCTCCTCTATCGCGTCCCTGAAGGCATTGCGCACACGCTGCGTCTCCGTCAATCGCTGCGACGGCCCTATCGAACGCCGCGGAATTCGATAGTCCTCTGCGTCTATAACCAGACACTTGCTTATCGATATCCCCGGCGAAACTGCTACGCCTTTTTTTATCTCCATCGGTCAACCGCAATCACTGCACCTGCTTACTCTTCTCCTCCGGCGTCGGCTCGTCGAAATGCTTTACCTCCACAAGCTCACGCAACGCCT
>CAZLME010000169.1:0-2582 GCA_964560595.1 uncultured Actinomycetota bacterium | reverse complement strand
CTTAACAATGAGTATGATTTAGCCCTTTTTGACCGAAAAGAAGCATATACGTCTATAAAGAAAGAGTTAATCATTTGCGAGCACTGTGGAAGTGTTATTGGTGCCAGAGATCATCTTTCTTTCCTGGCTAATAAACTTGGCCCTTTGGCATATGGTAATTTTTCTTTAATATTAACTGCGCAGAAAGAGCTGAAGTTAGTAAAGGAAAAAGTTCCTTTAAAAATATTTCCTTATTTAAGGCGCCCTGATACTTTCCGTATTTTGTGTCCCAAATGCCGCCGCGAGGTTTTGATTTCTATCTCAAAAAATTAGCAGTCGGATTAATCAGACAATTGTGCCATGAAGGGCACTGCTACGATGTTTGACCTGTATGCATGTGCGGACACGCACAGGCAGGTAAATCGCATAGCTATAGAAAAATGTTTCAAGATTATAAAACAGTACCAGAATTTAAAGACAAACTAAAAGGTAGAGTACTCATTATTGGGATGGGTAATGCTATACGTGGGGATGATGGGGCAGGTGTAGAGCTTATCCGAAGACTTAATAACTCTAACCTCGTAGCTATAAACACTCAGCTTTTTCTTATGGATGTAAGTGAAGTAATAGAAAACTATCTAGAAAAGATTGTTAAATATAAACCGGATACTGTACTAATAGTAGATGCAGTTGATTTTGGGGCTCCAGCCGGAAGCGTAAAAATAATTGATATAGAAACCATAAAAAATGAGAGTTTCTCTACCCACAATATTTCTTTGAAGTTAACACTCAAGTATATAAAAGAAAGAAACGACGCAGATATTTTTATCTTAGGTATCCAGCCCAAAAGTTTAGGAATGAATAATAAACTTTCAGAACCAGTAAATCAGGCTATAAAACAAATAGAGGAGTATTTAATAAAAAATCTAAAGAAATCCCAGAAAATCCTGTTGATAGAAAATAAAGATACAACATATGATGTTAATTTTTATTAATTTTTTCAAGAATTAATTTATTAAGCCAGAACAAGACAAAATGAAAATAGAAGTTATCCAGAATGTATTAAAATATAATAAAGACCAGGCAGATAAGAATAGGAAATTATTTAAGGAAAGTAATGTTATGGTTTTAAATTTACTTTCATCGCCTGGTGCAGGCAAGACCTCTTTAATTATAGAAACTATAAAAAGATTGAATAGGGAAAAGAATATAGGGGTAATTGAGGGAGATATTTCCTCAACTTGTGACGCTGAGAAAATTAAAAAATTTACAGATAATGTAGTTCAAATTAATACAGGAGGCACCTGTCATTTGAATGCTACTATGGTAGCTAAGGCGGCCGGTAAACTAAAAATTGAGAATCTGGATTTAATAATAATCGAAAATGTAGGCAATTTAATATGTCCCGCAGGATTTGATCTTGGAGAAGATTACAAGATTGTTATTTCATCGGTCAATGAAGGGGATGATAAGCCTGTAAAATATCCAACGATTTTTATTAAAAGTAACTTGATTTTACTGAATAAAATGGATCTAATAAAGATAAGTGATTTTAATCAGAAGTTTTTTATTAAAAAAGTTGGTGTGCTTAATCCCCGCTCTGAGGTGATAAAAATATCCTGTAAAACTGGTATCGGCCTGGAAAAATGGGTAAAATGGGTTTTAGATCATTGCAGGGATGAAAATAATATGTGAATGATTGATAATTCCAGCAAAATTGTTAAAATTACAGAAAATCACAAACGAGCTTTTATTGACATTTATAACGGTAAATGATATTTTAACTTAGTGTTACAAACCTATTACAATTAATATTCCCTAAGAATTTTTAAAGTAATAAAAGGAAAGAGAATTTATGTTGTATAAAGTCATGGATAAGAGTACTTATAGAGATTTTGTAAAAGCTCTTATTTCTGAATACGAATTTATAGGACCAAAGAGGAAAGACAGGTCAGTCCATGATTTTGTTCCAATTAAGGATATTTCTGAACTGGATATCAATTATATGAGGACAACTATCCCTCCAGCAAAAAAGCTATTGTTTACTCCAAATGAAGAGTTGGTTACTTATGAGATTGGAAGAAAAATTGAGGTAAAACCTGTGATAGAAAGCGGTGAGAAGATTCTTTTTGGGGTTAATGCATGGGATATAAATGGAATGAATTTTTTGGATAGGATTTTCACTACAGATTTTATTGATAGAAATTATATTACAAAAAGAGAAAAACTTTTAGTGATTGGAATGGATAGCGAACCCACTGAAACAAATTTTTCCCCCAGCATGGGTACTGAGTATGTAAAAGATGGTTTTGATATTTATCTTACCGAGCTTAAAGATAAATATTTTATAAGAATTGCTACTGCTAGAGGAAATGAATTTATTGAGAAATATGCAAAAGTAGGCGATGCAACTGCAGGAGATTTTAAAGGATACGATAAATATATGGATAATTATCGCAAGAAATTTAAAATGAGTGTTAATATTAAGAACTTTTATGAAGATTTCGAATTGATTTATGATAATGAGGATTTTTGGAAAAAAATTGCAAAAAATTGTTACAGCTGCGGTTCATGCAATCTTGTCTGTCCTACTTGTTTTTGTT
>CAZLME010000168.1:0-2609 GCA_964560595.1 uncultured Actinomycetota bacterium | reverse complement strand
TTACATCATTTTCAGCATACTGAAGGTCTACTGTATAACCCTTTGCTTCAAGCTGTTGCTTCATGTTGTCACCATCTTGATTCCAACGCTGCAGGGATTTTGTAGGCATTGTTACGCCGATAAGTTCACCGGCTACAGCTGGTTCTTCCTCTACTACCTCTGCTTCTTCTGCTTCTTCTACTTCTTCTACAGTCTCTGTTACTTCTCCAGCTGTAGTTTCCGCTTTCTTACAAGAAGTTCCAACAAACAACATTGAAACCATCAAAGCTACCACTAGAGTAAGAATTACTATTTTTTTCACTTCTTTCATCTCCTTTTAAAATAACTCCTTTTTTAATAAAAATCTTTTGAGTTTTGTCTAAGATAAACCTATGGGGCACCTTGGACAAATCTTCTTTTTTTATTTATGCACACCTCCTCTTTCTTTTCTATATTTTCATATTAATATAAAAACTTATTTAAAATATTTGGATAATACCAAAGACACTATCCCAGACGTTTTATTTTATAAAAATACTGACTATATTAATTTCACTTTAAGATTTATTTGCTTTCTTACTTATGTCATTATATAAAAGTTTTTCTATACCTGCTGATTGAGTTATTATTTTACCTTATTTATTAATAAAATAAAATATTAGTTTGAGTTATTATAAAAACAAAATTTTAGTTAGTCAAGTCAATTTTTTAACTAAATTTTATAATTTACTTGACTAACTATTTTTTTTTCTTTACTATAAGCCGTGAAATAATTTTAAAAAAGTAAAAGTTAAAAAATTAACATATCAGTTTTAAAAAAGAATACTTAAATTATTTAATAATATAAAAACTTTTAATTTATAAAAATATGAAATTTCTTCTAGGCCTTGATGTAGGAACAACTTCAACCAGAGCTTTATTAATAAATGAAAATTGCAAGCTCATATCTTCAAGTACAAGTGGCTATAAACTTATAACCCCTAAACCCGGATGGGCTGAACAGATTCCCGATGACTGGTGGACTGCATCAGTAAAAAGTATAAAAAATGTTATAAAAAAATCAAATGTTTCTCCAAAGAATATAGCATGTGTCGGTCTATCAGGACAGATGCATGGTAGTGTCTTTCTGGATAATAAAGGCGATGTATTAAGACCTGCAATACTCTGGTGTGATCAGAGAACCTACAAGCAATGTGAAACCATATATAAGATATTTGGTTATGATAATTTTATAAAACTATCATACAATAGAGCTCTACCCGGATTTACAGCTCCTAAAATACTCTGGCTTAGAGAAAATGAGCCAGATAACTATAAAAAAGTATCACAAATTATTCTACCTAAAGATTATATTAGATATAAGTTATCAAATACTTATGCAACTGAGGTATCCGACGCTTCAGGAACGATTCTTATGGACATACCTTCTAGAAATTGGTCAGATGAAATTTTAAACGGGCTTCATATAAATAGAGGATTACTTCCTGACGTATTTGAATCAGAGATAATATCCTCAAAAGTCAGCAAAGAAGCTTCAAACCTTACAGGACTGATTGAAGGTACTCCTATAGCAGGCGGGGGAAGCGACAATGCTGCAGGTGCAGTCGGTACTGGCATTATAAGTAAAAATCGTATTATGGATTCGATAGGAACTTCTGGTGTTATTTTTGCATATAGTGATAAGCCTTTATATAACCCCGAGGGTAAATTACATTCTTTTTGCCATGCGATTACTGGTAAATGGCATCTTACCGGAGTAACTCTGTCAGCTGCAGGATCAGTAAAATGGTATTTCGAAAAATTTGGGCCAACCATAGAAATAATTAATAATTATCCCCATGTTAAAGGATATAGTTTACTAGATGCTCAGGCAAAAAAAGCTCCCGTTGGATCAGAAGGACTTATTTTTTTACCGTATTTATCAGGTGAAAGGACACCTTATGCAGATCCTTATGCAAGAGGTGTATTTTTTGGTATTTCCTACCGGCATAATCCTGATTACTTTATAAGATCGATCATGGAAGGAGTGGCATTCAGTCAACTTGATTGTCTTTCCCTTATGAAAGAACTAGACATCAAATCAGATAACATAATTTTATCCGGTGGTGGAGTAAGAAGCAGAGTATGGAGACAGATACTTGCAGATGTTTTAAAATCAAAAGTCACTACTTTAAATATTGAAGAAGGTCCAGCTTTTGGAGCTGCAATTATTGCAGGTAAAGGATGTGGAATATTTTCCGATATCAAAGATATCGGTGATAAAATAGTAAAAGACATAAATCAGGAAAATCTCCCTATAGCAGAAAATGTTGAAAAATATAAAAAACTATATCCGATCTATAAATCATTGTATGCAAACTTAAAAGAAAATTTTAAAAAACTGAGCACTTTATAATAAGTAATTACCTCAATTAAATAACTAAGCTAGTCATATGGCAACTGCAAATAATAAGAATAAACAATTGCCAAAACATAAAAATTAAATCTATTATAATGACTATTTTAAATTAATTTTGTCATATGATTTATCCGTAAAAAAATACGGTGGTGACCTACTCTCCCACACCTTATCAGCGTAGTACCATCGGCGCTGAAGGGCTTAACTTTTGTGTTCGGGATGGGAACAAGTG
>CAZLME010000167.1:0-2647 GCA_964560595.1 uncultured Actinomycetota bacterium | reverse complement strand
GTATTTAGTCATTCCGACGAGAAGCTCTACGGGTACTACAGCCATCTTAAGAAATACTGCGAGTCCAGGCTTGCTTTGTGGAACTCCGATTCTATCCAGTAGCTTGGTGCTGAAATCCTGCTGCACAAACAGCCATCTTGTTGGGTCTTGCCCGTCGGCCGGAACCGCAGGAAAAAGAGCAGGGCGAAGAGGAAGCAGAAGAGCAGAGCAGGGAGAGCAGGCACTTCGCCGTGGGGACCGATAGAGCAGTAGGGATTTGAACAACCCCGAGCCAAGAAATGTGCCAAGGTGAACTCAATTTGAACACCGAGGCATCCTAGCTGGCTACCAGACCGCAAAACGCTCCATTGTGCAAAGGCCTATCAGCCAAGTGCTGCTTGCCCGATGCTTGTGGCCGGCTCCGTCGTACTAGAACAGGGGCGGGATTCCTACGCCCCGCCCCTACTGTTGCCGGATACTAGATTGTCCTAGTCTTCGAGAGCTTCCTGCTCCGGCGCGGTCTCGCCGCTGTCTACCTCAGCACCATCACTGTCAGCCTGTTCCGTGTAGAGAATCTCCCCGTTACCAGCGTCTACCTTGACTTCAGTGCCGTTGCTCAATTCGACACTATATACCAGGAAACCATTCTCGACATTGAGCTCCGTCTTAACGATGGTGGTTCCTGGATTGGCCGCAAGAGCAGCCGCTTCAGCCTCAGCACTGCTAATAGTCGCTAGAGACTCCAGAGCGGCCGCTTCATCGGCCTCACTCAGGCCGTCGAACTGTGATTCATCCACCGCGATAGACCCCGTGTACTGGGGCTGCTGCTCGTCAACCTCGTTTTGGTCGCCCACTTGTTCTTCAACGTTGTCCAGGCCTGAGCTCAGCCCAGCACCCTGGGCCAGCGTCGCGGCACAGCCTGTCATCGTGCCAAGGCTACCCAGTAACAAGATGCTGATGAGCAGCGTAGCGATGCCTCTTCCGGTTAGGCACTTCTTGAGCATTTCCTTTCGCCTCCTTTCTTCTGTAATTCTACTGCAAATATAGCAAAGCAAAGATGGGAAGAACGTGGGAATGGTATGGTATTCAGGTGTTAGCTGTGGGGCAGTGTGACAGTAAACGTCGCCCCTTTGCCCAGATCGGAGCGAACGGCTATGGTCCCGTGATGCAACTCAACGATTGATTTGCAGATGGCAAGACCCAGACCGTATCCCTTTGTCCGAGAGCGGGACTGGTCTACTCTATAGAAACGATCGAATATCCTCTCTTGATCTTCGGCCGCTATACCAGTACCGCTGTCTCTTACCTTGACTTCTGTGTATTGCTTGCCAGTTGACAGCGAAATCCAGATCTCTCCCCGCGAGGGCGTATATTGGATAGCATTATCAATGAGGTTAAGGAAGAGGCGTCTGAGCATAGCTGATTGCCCCCAGACAAATGTGAGTTCCTCCTCAGGTTCGAAGTGTATGGTGATCTCTTTCTTTCTGCTTTCAGCCTGCAGGTCAGCAATAGCGCCGCCAATCAGGTCAGTGACGTCTACCTGCTCAAAATCGATAGCGTGTCTTACCTGGTCTGCCCTTGCCAGGAACAAAAGGTTCTCCGAGAGCTCAATCAGGCGACCCACTTCTTGTTTACTGCTATTGAGAACCTGCCGATAGCTTTCTAGCGTGCGTTCTTTCCTCAGCGCAACTTCCAACTCACCGCTCATTATCGAAAGGGGAGTTCTGAGTTCGTGGGCCACGTCGGAGACGAACTGCTTCTGCTGCTCGTGAATGCGTTGCACCGGCGAAAGCGCACGCCGGGTCATAAGCCAGGCGATAGTCGGTACAATGATTAGCATCGCACCATTGATGACGATTAGAGTAGTTTGTAACTGTTTCTGCGCGACATCTGCCGCGGCATTGGCAATAGCTATATCTTGTTCGTCAAACTCAAACTCACCATGCTGCTCTATTTCGCCAATATAGCTCTCTCCAAACGAATGGCCCATCCAGAAATATAGGCCGATGCTGAATGCCCAGAACGCAATCAGAAACAGGCTGGAATAAATGAGAGTCAGTTTGATATTCGCTTTCTTAAACATGCCCCTTACCTTAGAATGTATCCAGAACCTCGCATGGTATGGATGAGTTCTTCCTCCTCCGGATGTACCTTGAGTTTCTTTCGTAGGTATTTCACATAGGTTTCCAGGACATTGGAAAGCCCGTCATAATTGTAGTCCCAGACATGTTCTAGTAGTTCTGTCTTGGTTAACACTCGATTCGGGTTACGCATAAAATACTCGAGAAGCGCGTATTCTCTCGCAGTTAAATCGATCGTTGTGTTTCCCCGTTTGGCAATTCTCGTTGCGGGGTCCAGCGATAAACCATCAATCGTCAAGATTGCAGGGTCCGCTTTCTTGCCTCTTCGCAGCAAGGCTCTGACTCTCGCCGAAAGCTCAGAAAAGGAAAAGGGCTTCGTCACGTAGTCATCAGCTCCGGCGTCGAGTCCTCTGATTTTGTCTTCAACTGCATCCTTGGCAGTGAGCATTAGGATAGGGATATTGGCGTCGGTCTCTCTAATTTTCCGGCATACCGTCATGCCATCTACCTTCGGTATCATAAGGTCCAGAATGATGAGGTCATACTCATTGATTTCGAATTTATACAATGCACATTCGCCATCACCC
>CAZLME010000166.1:0-2703 GCA_964560595.1 uncultured Actinomycetota bacterium | reverse complement strand
CATCTCGGGGAGAATGAAGCAGCAAAATCTATTGAAAAAGCAGTAGCTTATACCTGTACAAAAATAAAGAGTTTAAGCGCGGGCAAGATGGGTTATAGTACAGACGAAGTAGGAGATATGGCAGCTGAATATATCATCAGTAATTAAATACTGCTGTTTTTTAAAGTAAGAATCCTGCTCCTAATGCATATTCAGGAATTTAAAATCCTAATTACCTGTTTTATATAGAAAAGATCAATAAAGGAGTTCTTACCTGCAGACAGTATCAGAAGATAATGGATTTTTATTGTTCAATGATAGATTTTATGGCTTTTAGGATCATCAATTAAATCCAGATAATCTTTCTCATGGACATCATATCTTCTATCTTTCCAGCGCACTCCTTCGCCAAATCTGGCTTGAAGAACGGAATTTATACAGATCAATATTATATATATCATTGAAAGGGGATGAAGAAAACAGTCAATCACCCTGCTTTTAAGTCTGATTGCCATAATAATTCTCATGACTAAAATTATAAAAATTTGTATAATAATCAGATTTATTATTGACTCGGACCAGTTAAATAATAAAGCCCCTAGAGGTAATAAAATAAACGGGAATAAAAATAATGCTGAAATTATAAAAATAACTACTGTCAGAGTAAGAGTGCTATAGTCAAAGGCAGCAAACATAAACTTTGAAAAACCTGTTATAAGCTCACCGAAACTCCTATACATTTTGCAATGTATATTTTTACTTCCATCAAAAATCATAAATTTGTATCCATGCCTTTTTACCTGCTTTGAGATATGTATATCTTCAAGAATTTTATTTTTTATTGATTTATGCCCGCCAATTTTTTTATAAACACTATTTTTAAATAATAAGCACTGGCCATTTGCAGTACTGAACAAAGGGTTTTTTGATATCTTTACCGGAAGTAAAGGCATAAGGCTTAAGATTCCAAAATGAACCCACATAACCACCATTCTTTCATGCAGGGTTACCATTATCTGTCTTGGAATTGCAGATAGGGCATCCAGGTTATTTTTTATAAGGCAGCCAAGTATATTTGAGACGGAATTTTTGAAGTGCAGCGTGTCGGCATCTGTAAAAAACAGATATTTACCTTTAGTGTGTTTTGACAACTGCCAGCAGGCATAACTTTTTCCAAGCCAGCCGCTTATTAATGGTTTACCGGTAATCAGTTTTACCCTGCTGTCTTTTTCTTCCAATTGTTTTACGACTGATGAAGTATTATCACTGGAATTATCATCCAGTACCAGTATTTCGATATTAGGGTAATCCTGTTTCAGCAGCGATGTGATGCATCTTTTTATATTAAATTCTTCATTTCTGGCGGGAATCAGTATTGACACTAAGGGAGGTGATTTTCTTATATTTTCGGGAAGCACGTAATTAGCCGTGTTTTTAAATACTATGTTGTTGATAACAAAATTCAGTAAAAACAGGGTCAAAATTCCCGCAATAATATACTGGTATAATAGAAATAGATCCATAATAATCGGTTAAAATTATAATAGAACTCCAAATAAATTATAATATATCTTAAGGTATGGATTAATAAAATACAAGCAATAACATGTAAAAATTTGATATTCTAAAATTTTAAAATCAAATAAATCCTTTGTAAATCTTAAGGCATCAAAAATCTTATTTTTATTCTGTATATCAACTATATTTATTCTGCAGATTTTTATATTTCTATTATTTTATTACGGCCGCTAGTATTTTGTTAGTTTATAGGAACTTGAAATCTTATGGTAATATTCACCCGATTCCTTTATTTCCCTTCTTAGATCCGGAGAATTATAATCTACCGAGACCAGACCGAACTTCCTGGATGGGCCATGAGCCAGCTCGTAATTATCAAAAGTCGACCAGTGAAAGTAACCCCTGACATCTATTCCTTCATCGATGGCCTTTTTTATATAATATAAATGATTGTAGAGATTTTTAATTCTAAATTTATCATCATTTGTACAGGTTCCATTTTCTGTAATAATTATTGGTTTTGAGTATTTTTTATGGAATTTTTTTATTAAATAATAGATACCAGGCGGGTAAATTTCCCACATGTCATCATATTCGAGTCCGAGGCTATCCAGGATCTTTCTTCCCCTTTCTTCATAAGCCATAACAAGATGTTTTGAAATTAATATTCTTCCATAATAACTGAATCCGATATAGTCTGTTTTCCCGTCTCCGGCAAATAACTCATGAACGTGTTCAAACATGTAGTAGTCCATGAACCACCTTAAAAAATTTTGCCGGACTGATCTTCTATCCAGAGTCTGAACAAACATGGAAGCCTGCGATATACCTACTTCTATATGAGGATAATTCTTCTTTACATAATCATAAACAATTCTGTGAGCTTCAGACATGTTATTTAAAACCTTATTCCTCAAGTATGGATTGGTTCTTTTCGGGGGGAATTCTTTTAAAATATATGCCATAATAGCATATGCGGCCGGTTCGTTAAATGTATTCATATAATCAATATATCCGGAAAAGATATCCAGCACTCTTTTTACATAATCAAAATAAATTCTAAAAGATCCTCCGGCAGTCCAGCCTCCTTTCTCAATAAACCACAGAGGATTGGAAAAATGGTTTAAGACAAGCATTGTTTTTATTTTTCCGCTTCTTAGAGTCTTAAAAATTTCCATATAATGTGCTGCAGCTTCATTGTCAAAA
>CAZLME010000165.1:0-2711 GCA_964560595.1 uncultured Actinomycetota bacterium | reverse complement strand
ACAGTGTTTGTTTTTTTTTGCCTTAAGCTTCTAGCTATAAGATTTGGTTTATATCCAAGTTCTTCTATGGCTTCTTTGATTTTTTTAGCAGTTTTTTTATTAACCGGAGCTGATTTATTTAGATATGCTGATACTGTTGTAGCTGATACTCCCGCTCTATTTGCAACATCTTTTATGCTAGCAGCCATTTTTATGAATTATTTATTAGTAAAAACATAAATCTTAACGATTTTATTTTATCTTTAGATTAGCATAATAAAATAAAAAAAATTGATTGTCAAACGAAGATTATTTGGGTAACGTCAAGTCTTGGGCCTATTGCCAAGACTTGACTGTACCGAGAACGATTTTGAGTTGTAAAATACACCAATAAAGAATATTATACAATTTGTATATAAATTTATATTAATGCTGAGAAAATAGTAAACAGTGTTAAAAATATAAAGCATTGAATGAAGGGATGTAAATGGCAAAAAAAAGTGAAGATAATGGTAAGTACTTTGATCAAAGTGATAAACATTATTATCTTTTGCAGACACTTATAGATGATATACCAGATCATATTTATGTTAAAGATAGTAGAGGTAGATTTATTATAGTTAATAAAGCACAAGCCAATTTTATAGGGGGAAGAAAGCCTGGCGATCTTATCGGTAAAACAGATTTTGATTTCTATCCTCAGAGTAAAGCAAAAGAATATTCTAAAGATGAGAAGCTGGTTATGAAAAGTGGCAATCCAATCATCGATAAGATGGAGGAGTCTAAATTTTTGAATAATGAATTCTGGGTTTCCAGCAGTAAAATACCCTGGTATGATAAAAATGGGAATATTATGGGGATTATGGGCATATCCAGAGATATAACAAAAAGAAAGAAAGCAGAAGAGGAAGTAGAGTACCTATCTTTTCATGACGGACTTACAGGACTTTATAACAGGGCATATTTTGAAGAAGAGCTAAGAAGACTGAATACGGGAAGACAGCTACCGCTGACCTTGGTAATGGGAGATGTAAATGGACTAAAGCTGATAAATGACGCATACGGCCATGCCAATGGAGATATGCTTCTTAAAGGGATTGCAGATATACTAAGGAAAAGCTTTAGAAGAGAGGATATAGTCGTAAGATGGGGAGGAGACGAGTTTGTATCCATACTTCCCAAGACCGGCGCCGAGGATGCAAAGAATATTGTAGGAAGGATTCAAAAGCTATGCAGTGAAAGAAGCACAACTGCTATGCCCTTAAACATCTCATTGGGGATTGCAACAAAGAAGAAAAGCGCAGAGAATGTAGAAGACATCATGAAGAAAGCTGAAGAGAGGATGTACAAGAATAAGATATCGGAAAGCACATCTATTAATGAAACCCTTATATTCTCCCTTAAAGAGAACCTTAAAAAAGGAGGCCACAGAAGCGATAGCTGTATTAAAAAAATGGAGAACTATGCGATCCTTTTAGGAAAAAGACTAAAGCTTTCCAAAGTAAAGCTTGAAGAGCTAAGACTTCTTCTGAATCTTCACAACATAGGAAAACTTGCGCTTGCTGATGAGATAATGTCAAAAAAAAGAAGGCTCACAAAAGAAGAGTGGAAGATAATAAAGGAGCTGCCCAAGATTGGATACCGCATTGCAGAATCATCCAAGAAACTTCAAACAATAGCGGAGCCAATACTGGCCCACCATGAATGGTACAACGGAAGCGGATATCCAAGGGGCATTCAGGGTGAAGAGATTCCGATACTTTCAAGAATCTCATCTCTTATAAATTCCTATGAAGCCATGATCTCTAACAGGCCATACCGTAAGAAGATGACAAAAAAGGAAGCAATAAAAGAGATAAAAAGGTGTTCCAGTACACAGTTTGACCCTAAAATAGCGAATATTTTTCTGAGAATACTGAAAGAGGAAAAAGAGTAGTTTGCATTTAACAGTTGGATTATTACATTTTCATTATCCTATTTAATTCTACAGCAATAAAGACTTTTTAAATTTCTCACTTTTTTCTATTTAAAATCAGTTATTCTTACTAAAAATATTTAGTTACATAAGGTTCCAAAAAATGTGTATATAAAAAGTGCTGTATTTTACAATCCAAAATTGTACCAAATTTCAATCGAAAACTGTGACACTTACCGTTATTAATTCTGCTTTTCCATCCATTCCTTAGTCTCTTTAACCCTGTATGATGGGCCATTCATGTTAACTATATATGATTTATGAGTAAGCCTATCAATCATAGCTGCTGTCATTACAGGATCAGAGAATATTTCATCCCACCTGTCAAAAGATAGATTGGTGGTAATAATAGTTGATTTTCTTCCAGCTCGCAGGGAAAGGTGTGTAAAAAGTAACTCAGAGCCTTGCTTGTCAAGTGAGATATATCCAAGTTCATATGCGATAACCAAATTATACTTTTCAAATCTGAGTTCGAACAATCGAAGGATACTCTGGCCCCTGGGCAATATTTTTGCTTTTCACATTATCCCCTCGTATGATGGAATCTGCAAGGTCTTGATATTTTGCCATAATGCCCTATTTTCGTCTTTATATATATCTTTACCTAAAATAATTATTTGTTCAAATAGTATCTACTAGAATCTAGATTTTGTATAAAAATTCAGTTGGAAGTTAACACTTATAATAACTTCAAGTATCTACTGAATGCTTCATCCCACATATTCTTATTTTCAGGCTCGTAATTAGCAACCTCTGA
>CAZLME010000164.1:0-2716 GCA_964560595.1 uncultured Actinomycetota bacterium | reverse complement strand
TTTTTTCTTCTTTTTCCTTTAGTTCCTCCTTATATAATGATATATTAATTATTTATGGTAATTATTGGCATATGTTCTTTATAACTGATTTTATTATACTAAACTTCCGATTAATTTTAAATCAGAATTTAATCTGATTGAATAGTTCTGGTATAAAAATACCTTCACCACTACCAATAATTCTGGTTCTAACTTCGTACGCTATGGGCAGCCACTTCAGAACGATTTTGGTAATTCTTAAGATTTATAAATACATTAAAAAGGTTTTTTAAGTAAAATTCTAATGTTTTACCCCTTAATTCTTTTTAAGTACTGGCTAACTTTTTTGGATTTTTACTTAATAATATTGATCCAACAAAAGATCCAATGAATGCTACGATAACCAGGGCAGTCCATCCGTACCACAAATCAACAAACCCTCCCGGTCCCCTTAGATTACCAATAAGAGCACTCCACACTATGATGTCAATTAGAAACCCTGCAAACCAGATACTTTTAGGATAAAATCTTCCTATAAATAGACATATTATAAAATTATAAATAGATACTCCGGCAAACATTAAAAGCATAGCTATTTCATCGCTAAGCACTTCTATTAATCCCTCGCCAATCAAAAAAGATATGAAAAATCCCACTACTCTACATAGAATAGAAATCAAAACTGCTATAATCAATCGAAAATTGTCCTTTACTTTCATTGATGATCCCTTTTTAATTATTAAATTATATTCGAGTATTTAGAAGATTTGAATAAGCAAAAGTTTTATATATTAGTTTATAGTAGGATTTAGATTTTAATTACCGAATAAGTCTTTCAGATTATTTAATTGTCTTAAACTTTGGTTCAAAATTTCTAAAACCCGGGCCATCCAGCAAGACAGCTGTGTAATAGATATCTTATCAGGAATTAATTGAAATCCTGAGTAAAAGAAAGAATATTATTAATATCTATATCTGGGTAGTAATCTTTAAACACCTTATAATAATATACTTCCTCTTTATTTCTCAAATTTGGGCTATCTGGAGATCTTCTATTATCCGAAAACTCTTTATCTGTTATTCTTGTATTGATCTTTTTTTCTAAAGTATCTTCAATACCGGAACCCTCCCAGAATTTTTCTTTATCTCTCCAGGCTATAACATCTGGCAGATATTTTGAAGCAACCTTTCTAAGTATATATTTACCTGTATTTATATTTTTTCTAACTTTGTTTTTGGGAGGGATTTTTAGAACATAATCGAGAAGGTTCTCATCCAAAAATGGAAGTTTAACATTAACGCCATATGCATTTGCAGTTCTATCTACCCTTTGCAAAGCTGTATTGTGCAAACTATTTATAGCATTAACAAGTTCTTTTTGTATTACTTCCGGAGAGTCATATTCCAGGAAGTAATCATATCCTGCAAATAGCTCATCTCCGCCCTCCCCGGAAAATATTACATCAGAAGATGATGATATTCTTGATGCAATCATATTTCCAAGCGTACTTCTTACTAAGGGAGCATCAAATGATTCTAAATGATAAATAGTTTTTGGTATATTTAAAAATAGCTCTTCAGTATCAAGCTTATATTCTGTATGTGCGGTCCCAAGGTAATCTGAAACCACTTTAGCTGCTTCTAAATCAGATGAACCCTCATATCCTACAGAATAGGTATATACCTTTTCGGTAAATTCTCTAAGGAGCGCAGCAACAAGAGAAGAATCAAGACCACCACTTAACCAGACTCCCAGGTTTAAATTGTTATCATTTATTCTCATATCCATTGATTTTAAAAGATAATCCTCCAGCTTATCCTCCTGGACCTCAAGCTCCTGGTCCTTGATTATGGAATAATTATCTGCATCAACTATTTTGATAACTTCTGGTTTTAAAAGATTTATCATATGAGAACCAGGGGTAAATTCTTTTATGTCATTTGTAAATTCGATAAGAGATTTAACTTCAGAGGCAAACATCAAGGTTTCGTCATCTTTATAATAATAAAGTGGTTTTCTACCAATAAAATCCCTGGCTAAATAAATATTTCCTTTTTTATCAACAATAACCAGTGCAAAAGATCCTTTGAAATATTTGAATATTCCCTTGCCTGCTTTATTTAAAAGAAGTCATTTTTTTTCTGAGTCAGAGTTTAAAGAATTATCGACTTGAATACCATGTTTTGACAGTAAATAATCCAAATTGTATATTTTTCCATCCACTAAGATTATGTTTTTATCTATCTTAGTTTCAAAACTATAATTGGAATTAATGCCTACATAGCCTCCAGAGATATCTATTACTTCTCTTCTATCTCCCCTATGAGAGATTTTATCCAGAAGAATATTGATTTTTTGTCTATCTTTTTTACTTTCTCTTAAATTAAAAATACCCGCTATACCACTCATCTCAAATCAACTCCAAAAAATATGTTTTATTTGCTTTAATTTAAAAAGAATAAACAACCATTATAAGTTGTTTATTTATACAAAAGCTCTTTTTACCATAACAAATATTAGTTGATAGTTCAAGGATATGGTCAACATTAGGGTAAAAAGGATATTAAAAGCTCAATTCTGGAATAGAAATATCCTTTTTTGAAGCTGTGATTTTGGTTCTAACTTCGTACGCTATGGCCAGCCAATATTGAATTTATTACCTGAAAAATCAATATTTTCTCTATACTTAAGCTGTATTTCAAGAAACAATTTTTTTATCATTCCTAATTTCTGATA
>CAZLME010000163.1:0-2732 GCA_964560595.1 uncultured Actinomycetota bacterium | reverse complement strand
AATCAAGTTTATCGGTTGATACTTCATAGTCATATTTTAAGCTATTGTGCGATTCAAATAATATCCGGCCTAGTTTTTCAATATCACCTTTAAGAAGATACTCTTTTGCCAGTAGAACCCTGTTATTTTCGGTTACTACATGCCTTGCCCTTTTAAAGAGTTTTTCTGGCATTTTATTTTCCAATTCACAAAGCTGGTCCGAGTTAATATCTGATAGAGATACAATATCTTTACTCTTTATTATGCTGGATATAAACTGAACTGCTTCACTACATTCCTTTCTTCTTTTATTGTATTCAGTGTTGGCAAGATTTCTTTCCTCTTTTGAATTAATAATTAAAATCAGATTATCCTCAAGATTGAAAGGAATATATTCGTAAGAGAGGTCCTTAAAATTAAGAAAGATTACATAATCCTTTTTCCCATAGGCAACAGAGAACTGGTCCATAAATCCACAGTTTACCCCCACAAAATTGTTCTCTGCGCTGTTGCTAAGCTCTACTGTTTCCCTTTTGCTCACTTTTAAATTAAAAAGTTCCTCAATTAATTTTGCGACTCCGACCTCAAGAGAGGCAGATGAACTGACACCGGCACCTATGGGGAGGCTACTGTCTATGACCATATTAAATCCGCCGATTTTATGACCTTTCTGGATATACTCTTTTAAGACCCCCTTTATGTAATTGACCCAGAAAACATTTTTTTTAAATTCAATATCATCTATTAAGAATTTATTGGAATCATTTAAGTACTTGGAAAAGACTTCTACATAATCTTTTCTATTTTTATATCCTGATATAAATATGTATTTATCAATAGCAGAAGTTATGGAGAGCCCCATATTATAATCCGTATGCTCACCAATTATATTTACCCTTCCGGGGGACAGGATATTTACATTTTCCTTCCTTCCGGAAGTATCTTCTTTCTCCCGGTCGTCTTCTCCAAATCTTTCATAGTAAAGATCCCCCAGCTTTCTAAACCAATTACTTATTTCCAATTTTTCAATATTATATTTTATTTCCATATTTATATAAAAATTTTTCAAATTTCCTATTTTTATAGAAGCTTAATCTATCGGATTACATGTACTTTATGATTTAAAGTGGCCGGTAAACACTTCCTGCTATTCATCAATAGCAGAGCACTAAAAAACTAAAATAGCTTAAAAACTTTAATCTTATTTCCTTTTAAATAATGTCCGTATATAACTAACTATTTTCTTAACCGGATTTATTTTTTTATTCATATAAGCATAAAAGGTAAGGGATAGAACTATAACCAGACCAAATACAAACTGAACCCAAAATCCTGAAACCCCTCCTGAAACAATCCCGGCTTCCAAGGATCCCATAATAATAGCCCCAATAAAAGTTCCAAAAATAGTTCCCATTCCGCCAAAAACTGAAGTTCCGCCTATAAAAACGGAGGCCAGGGACTTCATAAGATAGCCCTCTCCTGTTGACGGCCATAAATACAGTACTTCCAGAGTGACAAGCACTCCCACAAATGCAGCTAAGACTCCCACCTGCATAAAGACAATTGTTTTTACCTTATCTACATTTACACCCATCATTTTTGCACTTACTGCATCATCACCAGTATAAAGTATATGGGCACCAAATCTGTGACAGTTTAAAATTATTGCGAAAACTATGGCAATAACAACAGCCCATATTGCCTGGGCAGGAACCAACCCTCCTACTCTTCCAACCAGTACTTTATATAAGATCGTTCCTTTTGTACCTACCAGGGACAATCCCTGTCCCCCACTTGCCATATAGACAAGCCCCCGCCACATAAACATCATTCCTATGGTTAATATCAATGAGGGTATCCCGACCCTGACTATCAGGACGCTATTTATAAATCCGGCTAAAAGACCCACGACAAGGCAGGTGATAAAAGCTAAATAAATATTATTTGTTTGGTTAAACACAAACGAAAACAACCAGGCGCAAAACCCCATTACTGAAGGAAAGGAAAGATCGATCTCTCCTAAAATAACGACCGGTGTTAATGACAAAGCCAAAATAGCCGAGAAAGGAATGGTTGACATAAAAGCATAATATATCCTGTAGCTAAGAAAGGTTTGAGGATTTCCAATGATAAATATTATAAATACAATTATTAATACTCCAAATATGCTCAACTGTAATTTAGATTCGATTATTTTTTGTTTAATTTTTTCTAACATCTTTGCTGTTCCTCTTTTGGTTTCAGTTTTTAAACTTCCCTTACATTAAGTTCCCTGCCTGGACAGTTCGACTTATAGTACACAGCACATATTATTTACTTTATAAATTTGCCCTGGTTTAATTTCTTTATCACCAGGGCAAATTCCACAATATCCCACAGCCATGCCTGTTGTTAATCACCAATTTAAGCTAATACTCCATGCTTGGCTGCATATTCTAACCTTTCGACAAGTTCATCCAGCGATAGATCCTTCTTTAGAAATCCCCCTATGATATTACCACGATCCAGAATAACAAATCTATCTGCCACCGAATAAACATGGTAAATACTATGGGTTATAAAAATACAGGATTTACCCTGTTCTTTTACCCACCTGACAAAGTCCAATACTTTATTAGTTTCAGAAAGTGAAAGATTGTTGGTAGGTTCATCTAAGATAATTAATTGCGCATCAAAATAAAGAGCCCTGGCTATTGCTATTCCCTGTTTTTCTCCGCCGGATAAACCCATAACACCCAGATTGGCAGAAAGGC
>CAZLME010000162.1:0-2736 GCA_964560595.1 uncultured Actinomycetota bacterium | reverse complement strand
GCTCTGTAACGCTGTGCTTAAATGGCGTTCATAAGCGTCAAACGTGCCATGACTCGACAATAACTCCTCGACGATAATATTGCACCAGAAAAATATTTATGATGTCCCCAGATTTCCAGATTTCAGGTGCAACTGTTTGAAACTGTTCGAAATTTATCCCGATAAATCGGGATTAAAGGCTTGTCTAAATTGACAGGCCTTTTTTTTTGATTTTCGCACTGGGGTGGTTTACTTTATGATAGAAAACGTCGTTTTAAGCTCGAATATCACGTTATAGCGGAAAACGAGGCAGAAAAGGCAAAAAAGATTTTACCACGAAGGACACAGAGAAACACGAAGAAATAAACAATAAAATAGTATTATTTTTATATTAACTTCGTGACCTTCGCGATCTTCGTGGTAGAAAAAAGGCGGCAGATAGGAAGTATTGAAAAAATAAAAGGCAATTCGAGTAAGATTATGGAATCGAAAGGCTTGGTTGTGTAGTCGAGCGGTTAATCCGCCAGAGGCGGATAAATATGGGAAATACCAATTTTCTTGACTTTCGGATGGGGATGGAATAATATAGTTGTGCCTCCTTTAAGGCAGAATCATTCGGAGGATTACAGGTAAATGAGAGGTAAGGGACGCTTATTTCTGCTGCTTTCTGGAATTTTGTTGATTCTGGTGCTTGCGGGTATTGCTGAAGCCTTTACCGGCGGAGGCAGCGGGACACCGGCAGACCCATATCAAATTGCCGCCGTCGCCGACTGGCAGACACTGATGAACACCTCCGCCGACTGGAATAAATATTTTATCCTTACCGCCGATTTGAATTTTCAGGGGGTTACACTTATACCTGTCGGCAACAGCGCCACAAAATTTACCGGTGCTTTTGACGGCAACGGTCACACTATCAGTAATGCAACAATAAATCAGCCAAGCAGTAATTGTATCGGCTTATTTGGATTTATTGGTAGTGGTGGTCAGGTGCGTAATCTCGGACTTCTCAATGTCAACGTGACAGGTCGGACTTTTGTCGGCGGGCTGGTGGGGCTGAGCGAGTATGGCACTATCAGCAATTGTTACAGCACTGGCTCAGTCAGCGGTAATGATCAGTCTATCGGCGGGCTGGTGGGGAATAAGTACTATGGCACTATCAGCAATTGTTACAGAACTGGCTCAGTCAGCGGTAATGTCGGCGGGCTGGTGGGAGTTAACGTCAGCGGCACTATCAGCAATTGTTACAGCAGCGGCTCGGTCAGCGGCTATTATGCGGTCGGCGGGCTGGTGGGGTGTAACACTGTCTCTAGCGCTATCAGTAATTCTTACAGCAGCGGCTCGGTCAGCGGCTATTATGGGTTTGTCGGCGGGATGGTGGGAGTTAACAGCGGCACTATCAACAATTGTTACAGCAGCAGCTCGGTCAGCGGCTATGATGCGGTCGGCGGGCTGGTGGGATACAACGGCGGCACTATCAGCAACTGCTATTCGACAGGCGCTGTCACCGGTGGAGATGAGTCGTGTTACCTCGGTGGGCTGGTGGGAAACAACTATGGCACGATAACCAACTGCTATTCCACAGGCGCTGTCATCGGCGGAGATAATTCATCCTACCTTGGCGGGCTGATGGGAGTTAACGACTCCGGCACTATCAATAATTGTTATTTTCTTGTCACCAGCGGGCCGGATAACGGACTTGGGACACCGCTAACAGATGGACAAATGAAACATAAAAGCAGTTTCGTCGGCTGGGACTTTTATACTGTTTGGGACATTATAGAAGGTGTAAGATATCCTTTTCTAAGAGGAGTCGGTCCGCCGGAATATAGGCAGAAATTCCCCAGCAATGGCAAGGGAATGTGGATATGCCTAAATTATCTTCTGGAGGAGACATTCGGTTCTAATTGGCGGAATGTGAGCCGAGAAGATAATGAGCAGTTCGTCGGCCAAGTTATTGAGAAGTTAAAAGACTCGGGGGTTAACTGGGTCATAATCAAGTTCGGTGATGGCGACTCATACTGGGGCCGATTTAGCTGGTGCACTCCTTGGATTGATGCGATACCGGAGTTCCACAATGCTCGGATTAAGGTTTTCGGATGGCAATATATCTACGGTGACGATAATTATTGGAAGAACAAACAGAAAGGATGTCCAGACTGCGAGGTATCTGAGGCGGCGGTTGCCGAAAAGATTCTTGAGATTCCGGGATTAGATGGTTTTGTGGTTAACCCGGAAATAGAGTATTACAACAGGTCCGAACAGGCTGTATCATTTATGACCAACGTCAGGACCAAACACCCTGAAAGTTTTATCGCCTTTTCCACCTTCGGTAATCCGAGCCAGCACGATCCCATCCCATATTGTGAGTTTGGGAATTACTGCGATGCAATTATGCCGCAGATTAATTGGATAGATTGGGGAACGACCCCAGTGGCTGCTGTTGCAAGAATGCAGGATGAATATGCGACGAGGTGGCAGAACGATTGTCAATGTCCGTTAAAAGAAATAATCCCAACTGGTTACAGCTCCGATCGTTCCGCAACAGTGTTCTGTCCTGGAAATGATATTATCGAGTTTTGCACAAAGGCTCAGATTTGCGGGTACGACGAGGTTTCTATGTACCGCTACGGGACGATGAAGGAGGGTGACCTGTACAGGCATTGGGACGCTTACACAATCGCCTTCAGTTATATCAAAATAATAGGGTCCGGACCGATTGACTTGGTCTTTAGGGACATATTGGGCCGCGAAGTC
>CAZLME010000161.1:0-2768 GCA_964560595.1 uncultured Actinomycetota bacterium | reverse complement strand
AAGATTTTAATTGAAAAATATATAAAGGGAAGAGAATTAACGGTAAGTATTATAGGAAACGAACCGGTTGCTCTGCCGATTATTGAAATAAAACCTAAAAGCGGTTTCTATGACTATGAGGCAAAATATGTAAAAGGTATGACAGAATATATAGTTCCGGCGAAGCTGGATAAGGGAATAACCAGGCATATTTCAGAAACAGCGGTAAAATGTCATAAGGTGCTGGAATGCAGAAGTATATCAAGAGTTGATTTTATACTGGATGACCATAATAATACCTATGTTTTTGAATTAAACACCATGCCCGGTATGACTGCCACAAGTCTCGTTCCGAAAGCGGCGGAAGCGGCAGGTATTAATTTTGACCACTTAGTAGAAATTATATTAGATTTGGCTAATTTAAAAGTGTGACTTAATGGTGATAAAATTAAGAATAATGATAATTCTATTCTAGCCAGAAGAAAAAGAAAAATTATAGGAAGAAGGATCCAGGATTTCTTAAAATTGTTGTTGATTGCCATTTTTTTTGCTGCAGCTGTATGGGGTCTTAATTATTTTTATAATAGTGAATATTTCAAGATTAAAAGTGTAGATATACAGGATAATACGCACTATGAGGATGAAGAAATTATTACGCTTATTCAGGATTTAGTGGGTAATAATATATTTGAAGTTAATAAGAAAAAGATAGAAGATACAATAACGGAAGAATTGAACTGGATTAAAGAGGTAGAATTAAGTAAAATTTTTCCCGATAAGGTTATAATAAAATTAATTGAAAGAAAGCCTTCCCTTAAAATAGTATACAAGAGTGAGTATTTTCTAGTAGATGATGAAGGTGTGGTACTGGATAAAATCAGTAAAGAAAATTCAGATAATTATAATGATTTAGTTCTTGTGAAGAATGCAGTCAATTATAATGTTGCGATAGGGGAGAAAATTGCAAAGAAAAATGTACTGAGCTGTGTTGAAATTTATAAAGTCTTTGACAGTGAGTTAAAGAGCATAATTAAAGAAGCGAGACTGGAAAATAATATTTCAGGGGATATAGTTTTTTGTACCAATGATAGAAAAGAAATTATTTTTGGTGACAGCAGTGATATTGCAAAAAAAGTTGAGATACTAAAACAATTATTAAAAGAAGAGACAAATTATACTATAATGGATTTAAGAAGCCCTGAGAGTCCTGTAATAAAGTAAAGAAGCGGAGGTATGATTGCCAGTAAATGATGAAAATATTATAGGAATTGATATAGGAACTACTAAAGTAGTCACTTTAATTGGAACAGTAGAGAAAAATAATATATTAAAAATAAAAAGTTTTGGAATTTCCGGCTCAAAGGGTATTAAAAAAGGTCTGGTCATAGATATAAACGAAGCTTCCAAATCCATACTTAAATCAATAGAGATGGCCGAAAAATCTACTAAAACATTTGTGGATAATGCTTACATAGGAGTTACGGGCAAGCACATTTCTTTCTTAAGTAACTGGTGTGAAATAAATATCAGCTCGCCAAATAATATAGTAAGAAAATCGGATGTAGATAAACTTATTTCTATGGCAAACCGGATAAGCATATCCCCGGAGCATGAAATTATACATACTTTAATAAAACAGTTTGTTATAGATGAAGAAAAAGGCATAGTCGATCCTATAGGTTTATCGGCTGAAAAGTTAGCTGTAGAATTACTTGCAGTTTATGGGACAGCTTCTTTAATCAATAATATAGTTAACTGCATAAAAACTGCTAAAATAGAGATTGAAGATATAATTATTGAAGCTCTTGCTTCAAGCGAAGCTGTGCTTACCCCCGAAGAAAAGGAGAGCGGAGTGATTCTTCTTGATATTGGCGGAGGAACAACCGATGTTGCTGTATATAGAAATAAAAAGATGATATTTACGTACTGTCTGCCGGTAGGAGGAGATTTGATAACAAATGATATATCGATTGGACTTAATATTCCTTTTTCAAAGGCGGAAGAAATTAAAAAGAAATTTGCCAATGTTGATTATAATTTTTATGATACTTTAAACAGGTTAAATATAGGTGACATAAAAATAGACAGCAATAAGACAACATTAAACATAAGATTGTATAATATAGTAAACTGCAGGGTTAAAGAACTCTTGAGTCTGGTTAAAGAAAAAATTGAAGGTTACAACTTTATGCATAAAGTTCCCTGTGGGCTTGTTATAACAGGAGGAACTTCACTGCTTAAAGGGATAGCTCCGCTGGCAAACTCAGTATTTAACCTACCCGCAAGATTGGGAGCTCCCTATGATATAGAAGGGCCATCGGAAGTTATCAATAATCCCGTTTATTCTACGGGAGTAGGTTTATTAAAATATGCTTATCAACTGGAAAATTATCTCAACATGGACCAGATTGGAGAAAAGAAAGAAAAGGCCAGTTTTATGATGAGATTCAGAGAATTTATTTTAAAAATTTTAAAGAATGAAAGCAGGTGATTATTTTGAGTTTAAATTTTGATAAAAGTTATTATGCGGTTATAAGAGTCATAGGCGTAGGAGGTGGTGGAAGTAATGCTGTCAATAGAATGATGGAGGATAATTTGAGCGGGTGTGAATTTGTAGCAATAAATACAGATGCCCAGGTTCTAATGATGTCAGGGGCTGATAGAAAGGTATTAATCGGTGAAACAGGATTGGGTGCAGGTTCAAATCCGGAAATTGGAAGAGTTGCTGCAGAGAAATCCATAGAATCTATAAAGGAAGTGGTAAAAGATGCAGATATGATATTTTTAAC
>CAZLME010000160.1:0-2794 GCA_964560595.1 uncultured Actinomycetota bacterium | reverse complement strand
GAGGTAAAAATGGTAAAGAAGGGGTTATGCATTACCTGCGTTCACGACAGCGATTGTTCTTTTCCAAGAAAATTTCCTGTTTTGCAATGCGAAGAATTTTATTGCGGCGAGCCAAAGTCAGAACAGTTTAAAGGGGCAAAGCAAAAGAAAGTAAAATCAAACGAAGAAGAAACAGCGTGGGAATGAGTTAAGCAAATTATTTTCTGAATTTGACATCGCAGGAATTAAATCTAAAAGCCATTAATGAGGTGTTTATTATGGAAAAAGTATGTAGTTTGTGCGGAAAACAATTGGCTGCAACAGTTGAGTATAAGTTTTTTTATGAAGATGATTCCTATATTTGCAAGGATTGTTTGTTGAAGGGGTCTTGAAACTAAAATCAGGGTCTATTCTAAAAAATATTTTAGGTGGAGCTCTTACAATAAGTTAATATTTCTTTACATCAAATATAGCAAAATAATCACCAGAAAAAAGGTTCGGAAACATCAAGACTTGTGGCAAACACTTTTTCATGTCCTGGGCCGTAAGCTTTACCATTCCACTCTGTTACCATTACACAATTTATTAGATTCAGTTTAAAATTTTTCTTATATCTATTTTTGTAATGGTATGAGTACCTATACTGAACATATGTTGCAAGAAAAGCTACCCCCTAAAACTTTTAGACCTTTAGAGGCCGGATGTTTCTCAAATACACCCTATACTGAGCTATAATTAAAGCTAAATAAAAAATATAAAAGAATATGAGAAAAATGCGCCAATATTTTTAAATATAATAACATGATAAACACACACCAATACTTTTTTATGGTATAATATAAAAGAACAGCAAGGTTACTATTAAATAATGTTTTAATATAAAGAATCCGCATTTTTTGGTGAACCTTCCAAAATGAAGTCAGAGTTTTTATATTATTCATAATATTTCTTATTTTCTTGCACAAAGATAATTTTTTAACAAAATGAAAGTGAAAGGAAGTTATAGTGGGTAAAAGACTGCATATAGGCAATCTGGAATACTCTACAACAGACAAAGAGCTTGAGGAATTATTCTCCAGCGAAGGCAGTGTAAGTTATGCGAAAGTAATCAAGACTCTGGATGGTAAGTCAAAAGGGTTCGGTTTTGTAGAGATGGGAACTGAGGAAGAGGCTGTTAAAGCTATAGAGAAATTTAACCAGGGCAGTTTCAAGGAAAGAACTCTTTTAGTAAGTGAAGCAAGACCGCAAAAAATTAGAAGTTTTGACGGAAACAGAAGAAGCGGCAATTACCGTAATGCGCCCAAAGACGATCTTAATTATAAGCTAAAAAAAATAAGAAGAAGATCCAGATAAGTTTATATAAATTTTAAAATATATTTTTTTATAAAATAAAATTCGGATTATTAACAATGATTGAAGGTGATTAAAAATTAAAAGAGGGTCAGTATTTAAAATAGAAGAAGTAAAAATGCTAATTGGCAAGGGTAAAGCAGACGGCCTGCTTACTACGGAGGAAATCACTGAGACACTTTCAGGTATGGAGTTATCCAGGGATCAGGTTGAGAGTATATATAATGTTATGGAGAATCTGGGAATAGAAATTACCGGCGAGGATGATGATAATATTGATACCAGGACTCATGATAAAGAAGAAGACGGAGCCCTGCCAAAAAGGAAATTGGATTTTACCTTTAAATCCACTACAAATGATCCGGTAAAAATGTATTTAAGAGGTATAGGTAAAATAAGGCTGGTCAGTGCTTATGAAGAAGTGCAGCTGGCAAAAAAAATTGAAGCGGGCAGTCTGGCAGCAAGACAATTGCTGGTGGAGGCAAACCTGAGACTGGTGGTAAGCATCGCTAAAAAGTATATCGGGAGAGGTTTGCTTTTTTTGGACCTCATACAGGAAGGAAATCTTGGACTGATGAGGGCGGTGGAGAAATTTGATTACAGGAGAGGTTTTAAATTTTCCACATATGCAACCTGGTGGATAAGACAGGCCATTACAAGAGCTTTGGCTGATCAGGCAAGAACAATTAGGATACCGGTTCATATGATAGAGAACATTAATAAACTGGTCAGGGTCCAGAGACAATTACTTCAGGAACTTGGCAGGGATCCTTCGCCCGAAGAGATTTCAAAAAAAATGGATTTTACACCTGGCAAGATAAGGGAAATAATTAAAATAAGCCAGCATCCTATTTCATTTGAAACCCCCATAGGCGAGGAAGGTGATAGCAGTCTTGGCGATTTTATTGAAGATTCAGAAGTAGAATCACCTTCGGAAGCTGCATCTTTTAAAATGCTTCAGAACAAACTAAAAGAAACCCTTAACACTTTAAATTACAGAGAAAGAAAGATTCTGGAATTGAGGTTTGGCATGAATGACGGCCAGCCGAAAACATTAGAAGAGGTGGGCCGGGAATTTGGAGTTACCAGGGAAAGAATCAGGCAGATAGAATTTAAAACCCTGAATAAATTACGAAGCACGAAAAAAAACAAAACATTAAAAGAGTTTCTGGAAAATTAGTTTGTGATTGATTTATCATTTTAAATATTTATGATATAGATTCATTAATTTAGCCCTATTAAATGGTAAGACGCAAAGTATCATAAAAAAATTTTAAAATTTCAAATTGCCATCAACCATTCCTATTGTTTATAATCTAATTATTATGGAGATTAATACAATTTATATGTAAAAGAATAGTGATTTAATTGGAAAGATTAAAAGAAAATCATCTCTGTGATTTGGTACACAATTTAGGGCATACACACGTAAATTTGAATTTAGAATTCTTATCAAAACTGCTGA
>CAZLME010000159.1:262-2800 GCA_964560595.1 uncultured Actinomycetota bacterium | reverse complement strand
TTCTTTGATTATTTTTTTCAAAAATCAAACCATTACAATGTAAGTGGATTAGAAAACCAGTTTGTTCTAGAGCTTGAATAGCATTAATTTGATCTCTTCCTCTTCTTTCGTGTGTTCCATGTAAAGCTATGACTGGTATTCCTAATAATGTTCTTTTTGAGATATCTTCTAAGGCTTTTTTTATTGTTTTAACTAATTTCACTCCTGGGTTTTTGGATAGTATTGGTTTGGATAATGTTTTTAATGCTCTTGCCCAGACTTCTGTTGTTGGCATTCTAGAATCGAAGATGTCTCCTATTATCAGAATTAAATCTGAATCCAGACTTTTTTCTATGGCTTCTTGAGCATTCTGGAAACTATCGTCTTCTAGTTGTGTGTTCCATCCATAACCAAAATGAAAGTCTGAAAGGATTGAGATTTTCATACAATACTATTAGAGGATTAAAATTATTAGTATGATTCAACTAGTGGTTAAACTGTGATTTTTCTCTTTTTATAATCTCCCCGCTGCTGCTTTAAATGCTTGAGATGCAGATTCTAAGTCACCTTTTTCTCTTGCAGCATAACCAAATCCTATAAGATGGGATCTTAACCTTCTCACAATTTCATGTCTATTAATAAGAAGGCCTACTTGCAGTTCTCCTCCCCTACTGACCCTTGCCAATTCTTCAGCCATAGCTCTTAAATATTGACTAACTCGTCTTATTGGAATTGGATCTCCTTGTTTTGTAACCGATGACCCCACTCTATAGACTTCTGGAAGAAGTATAAAACTATCACATCCCCTTAAATTTCCCTCAGAATCAATTGTTGTACTCCACACTTCACTTCCAGTTTCATACTCATCAATTCTAGATACTCCTCTACCTGGACCATGCCAAAAAAATAGTGTAGTTCTTGGTTTATAACGGCAGTCAGTATGTGGAAGGGTCTCAAGTACACCCTTTGAGGGACCTGATCTTTTTATTAAATCCAAGAGTCTTTCCGGTAATGTTAAAAAATGATACATATACCTTCCATCTTCAACAGCTCCTTTTGAGTAGACTATTTTCGTCTTTTATCACTATTTTTACTATTATATAGTAACACCTCTAATATTTAAACTTTTCGCATAACAACTTGCGAGCGGAACTTCTATGAACTTCCTTCTGAAAAATTGTATTCAAAATCATTTCTCAACTAATCTTTCTACATAACCCTTAGCTTGCTGAAAAACCTCTTCTTCTGTTCCCTTAATACTAATAACTGGGATATTTGATTGACTTTGAAATCTTCTCATAATATCAGAAACTCTATCATGCATCTCTTTTCTCCAAACAGGATCTACAGATCTAAAATTATCATTTTGTATATCTTCACTATCAAAAGGGTGAAGAAACAGTAGAAGATCATAACCAGTAGAATGTTCAAACACCTCTTTCTCTCTTTTCTCTATGATACCACCATCCAACCTCAAGTTTTGAGCGACTCTCAGCCAATAACCATAGTTATCGATAACGCCTCTATCCAAAAGAAGAATATCATGCCTTTTTCCTAACTCAGCTTCTCTTCTCTTTTGTTCTTCAAAAATCCAATCTTGTGCTTGAACAGTTGCCATCTCATTAACAGGAAAAGGGCATTCTCTCACCATTTCTCCTATAAAGCCAACATTGTGTCCTCGTTCTTTTAAATATTTAGAAAGTTTTCTACAAAGACTGGTTTTACCAACAAAATGTGATCCTATGATTGCGATTTTTTTGGAAGGCATTAACACAAAAATATGTTTTTAATCATAAATGATTTTGTTGTGTTTGTTATACATAATGAATAATAGAAAATCGGGTGAACATAAGTTTTATAAGTCTGTGTTTCAAATACTAAATCTGATGAACATGGGTGAATGTTTTCCACTCGGTTAACTTTTTCTTAATATCATCTAGTGTTAATAATATTTTTAGAAGGGGAAGTGGTCTAGTTTGGTCTAAGATTCTAGCCTTGGGAGTTAGAGGCCCGGGTTCAAATCCCGGCTTCCTCACTGATGGTAATTTTATGGGAAAATTAAGCTCGTTGAACTTGAAAAAAGACTTTGTAGTTGCTGTGTATATAGTTAAAGATGATAAAATTTTATTAGTGAATCATAAAAAATTGTGTAAATGGCTACCGATTGGAGGGCATATAGAACTTGACGAAACACCAGATCAAGCAGTGCTCAGAGAAGTTCAAGAAGAAACTGGTTTAGATGCAGAGATTGTGTCTGAGAAGTATCCAAATAATGATCCTAATGTTGAAATGCTGACAAGACCCAATCATGTACAATTAGAGAAAATAGACAAAAAACATCAACACATTGATTTTGTATACGTTTGTAAAATTAAGGGTGAACAGAAAGAAAGAATTGGAACTGAAGAATGTAAATGGTTCTCTAAAGAAGATTTGGATGTGGATCAAAGAGTTCCAGAAAATGTAAAGTTTTTTGGGAAGAGGATTATTGATATGTTCAGAAAAAAATAGAAGAAAGCTCGTAGGTGATAATAATGGCAATATTTGAGGACTTTCAAA
>CAZLME010000159.1:0-252 GCA_964560595.1 uncultured Actinomycetota bacterium | reverse complement strand
TTTTCGGAACAAGAATTATTGATATGTTCAGAAATAAAAAATGAAAGGTGGTTAAATGTCAGAACAATTGGGAATAACCGTTAAAAAAAATGAAAATTTTTCAGAATGGTATACACAAGTTGTTCTAAAATCCAAACTAGCAGATTACGCGGCTATAAAGGGGTTCATTGTTTTCATGCCTTATGGTTATGGTATCTGGGAAAAAATGGTTGAATTTTTCTACTTACACAATCTATGAAGAGGTCCACTCAA
>CAZLME010000158.1:0-2832 GCA_964560595.1 uncultured Actinomycetota bacterium | reverse complement strand
TTTCAAAACTTATATAATTTTAAATAAAATACGTTGGTTTGGCTTAGGGTTAGGATTGATTGTTTTCTTAATAAATTGGATATTTAGTATTATTGATTTTAATAGTTACATAAAATTCGTTGAGCTCAACTTTTCTCCCGATGGAATTATTTCTTCTCCGGAAAAAGTAATTGTTAAAATATTAATAAAACCAAAAAATGCCGTTGGACTGCAAATGCTAACATTTAAAAATCTTTTATAGATATGAAACGTCTAATATATAAATGCAGTCTAAGAATTAATGATGAAAATAAAAATATTAAATTCTTTGAGATACTGAAAGAATCCGAAGCCGGGGTATCGGTTGGTTCAGAAGATGATAATTTTGGCCCGGGTTTTGGTTTTAAGACTGAAAAAATAAAGATAGGTCAGGGTAGCAGAGAAGGCACTATATACAAGAACAATCTGACTTATTTGGAAAGAAATATCAATATAATTTTTCTTATGAAAAAATAAGAAATGAAATTTAAGAAATTGTAAATAGATCTGGCTATGCTATAACCGTTGTTTTTACCGAAAAAGAGTTATTTTAACTTAGTACAGCAGGCAAAGTCAGGGCTAATTTAAAAAAAACATTAATAGTTATATAATTTTATTAATTTATAAATGTCGTATAAGGAGCAAATATGAATAAAGTTGCAATAGTTACGGATAGCACTTCGGATATTCCCAAAGATCTGGTGGAAAGATATGGAATAAAAGTAGTACCTTTATATGTGAATTTTGAAGACAGAGGCTACTTAAATGACGGAGTAGATATTACTAACAAAGAGTTTTATAAAAGATTAAGAAGTGTAAAAAAACAACCGACAACATCTCAACCAACACCACAGGATTTTATAAAAGCTTACAATGAACTTCTTAAAGAAAATGATGCTGTAATTTCGATTCATATCTCAAAAAAGATGTCCGGGACTTTTAGCTCTGCGGAAATGGCAAGAAAGGAACTGCGCGGCAAGGACATAGAAGTTATTGATTCTGAATTAGTACACATGCCTTTAGGTATTCTTGCAATGAAAGCTGCCGAACTTGCCCGTGATGGTAAATCAAAAGAAGAAATATTAGACGCAATAAATGAGTTAAAACAAAAGATTACAGTTCTTTTTATTCCAAGCACCCTAAAATACTTAATAATGGGTGGAAGGATAGGGAGAGCCAAGGGTTTGATTGCTTCGGTTCTTGAAATCAGGCCAATACTTACCCTGAATATGGGGGAAGTATCCCAGTTCAAAACTACAAGAAGATTCAGCCAGGCAGTAAATGAGCTCATAAGTTCAATGGAAAGCATGGTAAAAGATACCAATAGACTAATAGCTATTGTTTCCGACTCTGATGCAAAAGTGGAAGGTGATGAAATGGCTGAAAGAATAAAGGAGAAATTCAACCCGAAACAACTTACACGGTCCGAGATAGGAGCGGTTGTTGGAAATAATATTGGTCCCGGCGGTGTGGCAGTTACCTTTTATGAAGAGTAATGATAATATCCTGGTTATTTCATACTTATGCAGCCGGAATAATTTGGCGGCAGAAGTTCCTGTATCTTTTCCAGTAGTTGATTGGCCAGGGCATTTCGGATTCTGGAATTTGCCGTTCTGTCTTTGCCTGCTTCCAGGACAGGAATAAACGGTTTTCCGATTTTTATATTAAGAGGCACTTTTCTTAAATTCCTCAAATCCTTAAGCTTGAACCCTTCCACATCAATAAGAGGAAAAGTCAGCTCATTTTGACCCCAGATTGCCATGGGCACAATGGGGAGTGGTTCGTTAAAATAGGTAGCAAGGAAAATCAGTCCCGGTTTTGCATTTTTAGGCTGTAACCGCTCATTCCCCCGGCCCCGCGTCCCTTCAAGTGCAGTGGCAATAATATGACCGTTTTCCAGTAATTTTATCGCCCTCCGCAATGCACCCATATCAGCTTCTCCTCTTCTGATACCAATAAATCCAAACGAATGCAATAGCTTACCTAATATACCTTTCATATTCTCAATTTTAGTAATGGTATAGGGACAGTTTTTTACAGAAAGCAGGATATGCGGGACGAGCCCTTCTGCCCAGCCAAAATGATTAAAGCCAATTAAAAATGGCGGTTTTTCGGGTAGATTATCTCTACCTTCAACTTGAATACCGCGGCTGACCAGTTCAAGGACACACCTGAAAAAAACTTTTTCCACTGCTCTTATAAGAAACGGGATTTCATAAGATATCATAGAATATTCTAATATAATTCCATTTAATCAGAATTATAACATTATGATAATAAATCCGGTAATTATTAAAAGGATATTTTTATGCTGATTTATCTATTTACAAATTTTTTATAATAAAAAACATATTAAAAGAAACATATTAAAAGAATCTTGTTGCTTCTAGCTAAACAATATTTTGCTGGCTTCCCCGGGGTAGTGAAATTTCGAACCAATTTTTAAATGGATTAGTCAATTTAAAGAATATGTTAAGTTATATTCTTACCGCAACAAAAAAAATTCTGCGGGCCACGCTATGGATTCAATAACTCTAAATTGGGTATGCGGAAACCCGGAATAAAACCAGTAAAATATTTTTTAAAAGACTTGCCAAATCTAGATAAGATTTATCAAATATGGATTTATATAATTGATCCCTTGCTTTAATTAGGACCCTATTTTATTTTCTGCCTGTTCTTCTTTTTTAGTATCTTTTACTTCTTCTTTTATTACAATATTTCCTTTATCCAGGAACCCTAAAATTATGCTTACAATCCCTACCCCTATTAGAACTATAGATAACCACAAACCCATGGTCATGGCTGGAAAAA
>CAZLME010000157.1:0-2841 GCA_964560595.1 uncultured Actinomycetota bacterium | reverse complement strand
CGTCATTTACTATATTAACACCTATAGTGGAACCCTCGGTATTAGGCTTAACTATCACAGGGTAAGCCAACTTTTTGTTTAAAAGTTTTTTCAGCTCTGATAAACGCGGCTTGCTTTTATAATCCACTGCAATATAATCCGGAGTAATAATATTCTCATATCTTAAAATTTTCTTTGATAATGTTTTATTAATAGCAATGGCACTGCCCAGTATTCCCGATCCTGTATATGGGATTTTTACAAATTCCAGCAGTCCCTGGACGGTACCGTCCTCACCATATTTTCCATGAAGCGCCAGGAATGCCAGATTTATTTCCTTAAGCCTGGCTAAAAAATTATCTTTAGGGTCAATAAGAACAGCATTATAGCCCGATTTTAAAAGAGAATTATAAATATTCTCTCCCGTCAAAAGAGAAATTTTCCGCTCGGATGAAATACCTCCTGCAATCACACCGATTTTTAGTGATTTCTTATTTTCTCTGACTTTAAGAATTTGAAATTTTTTTGATATATCAGACATAATAAAATCCTTTTAATTAAACTAAAATCCTACTAACTTAATTTCATATACCAGTTTTACATTAAACTTGTCCATGACTGCATCCTGCACTATTTTTGAAAGAACAAATATATCATTTGAAGTGGCACTTTTAAAATTTTCAATAAAATTTGCATGTTTTTCCGAAACCCTGGCACCGTCATAAGCAAACCCCTTAAGGCCGCATTCCTCTATTAACTCGCCTGCAGATCGGGGGTAATCTTTTATATTTTTAAAAAAGCATCCCAGACTTCTGGTATTAACCGGCTGAGTCATCTTCCGGTTCTTTATTTTATCTTTAATATTTTTTAGAATATCATTTTTACTGGACTTTCCTGCACTTGCAGTTACTCCAGTCAGGGCTATTAAATCAGGAATATTTAAATTCCTATAGTTAAAATTGCTTTTATTCAGACTGACATTTTTTTCTACTATCTCTCCATTATTATCCGCAATATAATTAATTTTTTTTACAAAATCACAGATTCCAGTATCCCTGCTTCCACTATTACCAATAATACTCCCTCCCAGAGTACCCGGGATGCCGGAAAGTGTGGAAAAATCATAACCTACTGCAGCCGCTTTAATTATAAATCTTGAAAGACTGCATGCAGAACCCGCTATAATCTCATCCTCATCATTAAATTTTATATAATCAAAATCAGTGCCTAATTTTATTAGTACCATATCAATATACCTGTCACTAAATAAAACGTTTGTACAATCTCCGATTATCATAAACCTGATTTTGTTTTTTGTGCAGATTTCTATCATCTTCATTAAATCTTTAATTCTATCTGCCCTAAAATAACAGAGAGCTTTTCCTCCTGTTTTAATATAAGACAATCGTGATGTGCTTACATTAAATGACATATTTTTCAGCCCCGTGCTTTTAATAGTCTCAATAGTTTCTTCTTTTAATAACTTCATTTTTTTTATTGGAAACCCCTTTAATAATCTACTGGCTTAAGATTTTAATATTTCGTCCGTAACTCTTGTGATATCTCCCGCTCCCATTAATAAAATTAAATCATTTTGCTTCATATTAAGCTCAAGATATTCCGTTACATCCTGTAATATTGGAATATAGATTATTTTACCTTTAAAACCACTTTCTATCAGATTATCAATTAAAATTTTACCGGTAATACCGGGAATAGGCTGTTCACCGGATCCATAAACATCTGTAATGACTAAAATATCACCTTCATCAAAACAACCGTTAAATTTATCCTTCATGCTTGCCAATCTTGAATATCTATGAGGCTGGAAAACTACAATTATTCTCTTATTTTTCTCTTCTGCTGCAGCTCCAAGAGTTGCTCTTACTTCTGAAGGATGGTGTGCGTAATCATCAAAAATCAGCGCGCCTTTCTTTTCCCCTCTTTTTTCAAATCTCCTCTTAACTCCCGTAAAGAACTTTAATATATTGGCAGCTTTTTCCATATCAAGATTTAATCCATAGCATACAGCCAGAGCTGCCAGACTATTCTTTACATTATAGACACCGGGTACATTTAAAATAATCTTTAACCTCTTTGCTTTACTGCCCTTACCGGTAACTAGTGTATATGAAGAAGTAAAATTAGAGAATTTTATATTTTCGGCATAAATATGATTTTCAGGATTAATTCCGTAATATATAACTTTTTTACCACTTAATTTAGAAATATCTCTCAGACAGGCTTCGTCACCATTCATTATTACAAAACCTTTCGGTCCAGTATTAGCAATAAATTTTGTAAAACACTGTTTTATCTCCTCAATGTCCTTATAAAAATCAAAATGATCACCTTCAATATTGGTAACAACACTTATGAAAGGTTTATATTTCAGAAAAGAACCATCACTTTCATCTGCTTCAGCAATTACATACTCACCTTTTCCATATCTGGCATTTGAACCCAGCTCATTTAATTCTCCTCCAACCATTATTATTGGATCCAGCCCCAGACCTCTAAAAATCAGAGAGACCATAGAAGTTGTAGTAGTTTTTCCATGGGTTCCCGAAACAGCTATACCTTTTCTTTTATTTAATATCCAGGCCAATATATCAGAACGGGCAAGTAGGGGAATTTTATCCTCTCTGGCAGCTATCATCTCTATATTGCTATCGGGTATTGCAGCAGAATAGACAATAACATCGGCACCTATAATATTTTCTCTTGTGTGCCCGATATAGATTTTTATATCCTCATTTTTTAAAAAATTGGTATAGCGGGATTCCTTAATATCTGAACCGGATACTTCAAAACCCATGCCATGAAGTACCTGGGCAATTGCACTCATTCCAGCCCCGCCTA
>CAZLME010000156.1:0-2865 GCA_964560595.1 uncultured Actinomycetota bacterium | reverse complement strand
CCCCGAGATGATTTAGCATCATTCTTCCAGCTTCTATTGCTGCAAGCGGATTTATTACATTTTTCCCCGTGTATTTTGGTGCAGATCCGCCTATAGGTTCAAACATGGATGTCCCTTCGGGGCTTATATTGCCTCCGGCGGCAATTCCCATACCGCCCTGTATCATCGCCCCAAGGTCGGTGATTATATCTCCAAACATATTGGTTACAACCATAACATCATACCACTCAGGGTTTTTTATAGTCCACATACAGGCAGCATCTATATGATTATAATCAGTTTTAATGTCAGAAAAGTCCCCGGCCATTTCCATAAATGCTCTGTACCATAAATCTCCCACATATGTCAGTACATTTGTCTTATTTACAAGAGTAAGCTTCCCGGGTTTTCCCTCTTCTTTTCTGGCTTTTGCAAGGTTAAAAGCATACTTCAGGCAACGGTCGACCATCTGTCTGTCGTAAACCATTACCTGGGTTGCAACCTCGTAAGGAGTACCTTTTCTCGATACACCGCCATGGCCTGTGTAAAGCCCGCCTGTATTTTCTCTTACTACTACAAAATCTATATCTTCCGGTTTCTTATCTTTTAGCGGACAATTAACGCCGGGGTAAAGTTTTACAGGTCTTAAATTTATATATTGGTCCAGGGAAAATCTTAATTTTAATAAAACACCGACCTCCAGAATTCCCGGTGGTACATCCGGGTGCCCGATAGCTCCAAGATATATTGCTTTAAATTTTTTAAGTTCTTCAATGGCAGAATCCGGGAGTGTTTCTCCTGTTTTTAAATACCTTTCTCCCCCAAAATCAAACCCGGTAAATTCAAAACTTATATTATGTTTTTTGCCTGCAGCTATAAGAACCTTTTTGCCCTCCTCTACAACTTCCGGTCCGGTACCGTCTCCTGGTATAACTGCAATATTATAATGATTTAGGCCACCCATATCTTTCCTCCAGCTAATTAATGCTTAAAACAATTACTGTTATTATATATAAATAACTATATATTTCACTATAAATTCTAAATTATATGTTTTTACTCAATAAACCAAAACTGCATATTTGTAATATAGATTGCCCCGAATGCTATCCATAAAAGGCATAGGACTGCCGGTAAAACCTGTAAAAACTTTTTAGAAATATTTATTTTCATAGTAATTACTAGTATATCTACCAGTAAATCATTGGAATAGTGCTATAAAGTAGGGTATAAATATCACTAACCCGATAATGAGCGCAGTAAAAGATGCAATCAAAACCGCACCTGCGGCAATATCTTTGATGTGTTCCACAATTATTTTATATTCTTCCGTTACCAGATCTATTATCAGCTCAAAAGCTGTATTTATCATTTCCAGGCAAAGTATTATACAAATCATTAATATAACAAATAACCACTCAGTCGGGGAAATATGAAATAAAAAACCTACAATAATAGTTATGATTCCCAATGATAACTGTATCCTGAAACTTTTCTCGGTTTTTAAAACCCTTGCAATACCTCTTATTGCAAACCTAAATGAGTAACGCAAAGATTTCCAGTGATACTTAATTTGTCTTTTAAAAGAATTTTTATTTTCCTGTTTAGTGTTCATTTTATATCTGGTATTATATTTTAGTTTTAATCATCCACTTCGTAAAGTCTTTTTTCAATGACACTCTGACGCATGCCAGAATATCGTAAATTTAAACAGGTTGTTATATTAATCGGGATATCTATAATCAGCTACAAAAAAAATTTGTAAAAAGACTTGGATAACCAGGAGTGGATAATCAGGGGTTATAAATATTACTAATGCCCTTCTGTTAAAGCTTTTATCAATATTGCCATATAAATAAAAACCACCGGAGGAAGACTGATAAGTGTAAGTATCATTCCCTTTGATATATGACTACTTTTCTTTGATTCTATGGTATTAAAAATCAAACTGAGCAGGAATAATATACCCGAAGCAGCCGCCAGCAACGCGAATAATCCAATTACAATATAACTTTTCCAGCCTATGCCTGTTTCCACACCTACAAATATTGCCAGCAGCCAGAACATCAGGGTCAGATAACCGGTTATTAAAACAGCAAGCCCTAAATTCTTATTTCTTTTTTCTATATTAATACCCTCTTTAGAAACCAACCTATAGTCTTTGCTGAAATATAAAGTGCCTGCCGAGAATAAAAGCAATACCAGAAATATATAAAAAGGAAACCAGATTTCGTTAAAGAAGCTAAAGATACCTCCGACACTCTGCAAAACAAAAATTGCGGCCATTATAATTACAGATAATATCATAGTAATCATGCTCGCTTTTGTAATATCCTGATACTGTTTCTCATCATACCATTCGCTTACCCCTTCCTTGAGTTTGATTATCAGCCAGAAAAATACTATCAGGATATACGGAATTACAGCCATTAAACTTACTACGATTATCCCTGCATCTACGGCCCATGACGGCAGCGGATAAACTGTTAGACATAATACAGAAAAAATTGTAATCAGGGTCAAACCTGAAATTCCACTCAAGATCCCGATATATTGTGCATTAATAAATATTGAATCATCTTTCAGAGCCACTTCTTCACTCTTCTTCCATGCTGACCTCCTGGTCAGTATAAGTAAAATAACCATAAGGATATAGAAAAGAAAATGAAGCGCCTGGCTGAAAAACAGGATGTTAAACTCATTGGGTAATCCAAAAATATATTCCTTTGAAATATCACTTACGAGTGCAAAATCTCCAAATAACATCAAAAAAGAAGTAACGCCTGTAAAAAATAGAAAGGCACGAAGGAAGTTATCCCTTTTAAAAAAATTTAACTGCAGGATCAAAGTAAAAAAAGCCGCTATGTGGGAAAAACAAAAGAATAT
>CAZLME010000155.1:0-2884 GCA_964560595.1 uncultured Actinomycetota bacterium | reverse complement strand
AGTGCACCTTCAAAAGCATTTTTTAACCTTTTATACTGTCCAAACATATAACCTATTTCCCTTGCTCCGGTACCTATATCTCCTGCGGGTACATCGGTATTGGGACCGATGTGCCTGAAGAGTTCTGATATAAAACTCTGGCAGAATTTCATTACTTCTATATTGGATTTACCCTTAGGATCAAAATCACTTCCTCCTTTTCCTCCTCCTATGCTGAATCCTGTGAGAGAATTTTTAAATATCTGTTCAAATCCGAGAAATTTGATTATTCCAATATTTACTGATGGGTGCAACCTTATGCCGCCCTTATATGGGCCAATCGCACTATTAAATTCAACCCTATATCCGCGGTTAACTCTTACCCTTCCTTCATCATCTATCCAGGGTACTCTAAAAATTATCTGTCTTTCCGGTTCTACTAGTCTTTCCAAAATTCCTGCTTTTTCATATTCCGGATTTACCTCAAATACGGGTTCCAGTGATGAAAATACTTCTTTTACTGCCTGATGAAATTCTAATTCTCCTGAATTTCTTTCTAAAACACTTTTAAGCACGTCCTGGGTATAGCTCATGTTATGCCTCCTTTAAGGTTTAATTGTAATTTATATAAATTATAAAAAAAGATTCTACTCAAATATTGGAGGCGGCACCCGGATTTGAACCGGGGATAAAGGTTTTGCAGACCTCTGCCTTACCACTTGGCTATGCCGCCGTCCGGATAATAGATAGATATTATAGGATAATTTTACTTAAAAGTTAAGCAATGCTTTATTGGTTAATTATTTTAAAATTTTCCTTCTATTTTTTCACCACAATCCGGACAAATACCCTCTTTTAACTTATTGCTTGAGACCGAGAACCCTGCTCGTTTAATTAGTGTATTATTACATCCGGGACAGGATGTATTTTCATAAAGGCTTCCCGGGATGTTCCCGCCATATACATATTTTAAGCCAGTTTTTTTACCTATGTCCATGGCAGCTTCTATTTTTTCTACACCTGTAGGAGGAATATTTGATTTATACTGTGGATAATAAGCGCTGATATGCCATGGTATTCCTTTATCAATTTCAACTAGGAATTCTGCTATTTTCCTCAGTTCATCTTTAGAATCGTTAACACCGGGTATTATCAAAGTCGTTACTTCAATCCATATTCCCAGTTCCTTCATCAGAATAATATTATCCAAAACAGGTTTTAGCCTGCCTCCTATTTTTTCTTTATATGTATCTTCAGAAAAACTTTTTAAATCAATGTTTGCAGCATCCAGATAGGGTTCTATCATCATTATGCACTCTCTGGTCATAAAACCATTGGTAACAAAGATATTTTTTAATCCTTTTTGATTTGCAAGCTTTGCAGTATCGTAAGCATATTCAAAAAAGACCGTTGGTTCGGTATAAGTATATGAAATGCTTCTATCTCCATTAGCCAGGGCGTGCTTTACCAGCATTTCAGGAGAGACATCACTCCCTTCTATTTTGTTAAGATCACAAGGTATTTGTGAAATATTATAATTCTGGCAAAAAAAGCATTTAAAATTGCATCCCATTGTCGCAATAGATAATGAATATGTCCCCGGTAAGAAATGGAATAGCGGCTTTTTCTCAATTGGGTCAGAATTCTCGGCAATTAACTTTTCATATACCAGGGAATAAAGTACCCCATCAATATTTTCTCTAACACAGCATTTGCCTTTTTTGTGATTATCAATAAGACATCTATGGTTACATAGATCGCATCTTATTTTATTATTACTAATCTTTTTATAAAGGTATGCTTCTTTCATATTTACTTAAGTTATTTTTTGCTTAAATTCCACTGCTACATATAATATTACAAATAACGGCTGCCTGTTATAATTATATAACCGGCATTAATAATAATAAATGATTTGATGAAATAATAAATTTCAGGTAAAAATGTATTAGAATATTTTTATCAAATATATTAATTTTTAATTAAATACTTTTTAAAAAAATATTTTATTTTTTTAAATATTATCTCTTTTTATTTTGTACTTTAATAATTATAATTATTAAAACATAAGGGGGACAATTAGATGCCTCATATAATAGTGAAATTATGGCCCGGCAGAACAGAAGGACAAAAAAACAAATGACAGGAAAAATTGTAGAAGCTGTAATAGATACCATCAGCGTAAGTAAAGATTCTATCTCAGTATCTATTGAAGAAGTGCCTGCCGATAATTGGGCTGAAGAAGTTTACAAACCTGATATAATTGGAAAAAAGCATTTATTATATAAAAAGCCCGGTTATGATTGTAAGTAATATTTATTACCGGTTTAAGTATATTTATGTTTAATTTTTACTGATTTAATCCGTTTTAAGGATCGGTTTGAAATATGGAAAATGAAAAAGACGCCTGGATATATTTTATTGAAATACTTATAAAACAGGAAAAATATGATGAAGTTGATAGAGCATGCCTTAATGCCTTAAAAATGGATAGGAAGTTTAAAGAAGCCTGGTATTATTATAGTATCAATTATTATAAACAGGAAAAATATGATGAAGCTGAGCTTGCCTGCAGGGAAGCTCTTGATATAGACAGCAACTACAAAGACGCCTTACTCTGTCTCGGTGCCATTCTTTTTAAGCAAAACAAATATCTTCAGTCCGAAGAAGTTATTAAGAAACTAATAAAATTAAATAAAAATAATAAAGATGCCTGGAGAATCCTCCAGATACTACTTCAAAAGCAGGGTAAATATAGAGAAGCCGATTTAGCAAATGAGAGAGCAGAACAAATTAAATAATTTAAATCCCTGACCTTTTTAGATTGATTGACTAATTTACCCTATTATTAGCGGAGAGAGTGGGATTCGAACCCACGGTACCGCCTTACAGCAGTACACTCGAT
>CAZLME010000154.1:0-2902 GCA_964560595.1 uncultured Actinomycetota bacterium | reverse complement strand
GGATATTGGTAAAAATAAAACTCCAATAATTAAAATATAAGTCCAGCTTAGGGCAAATTTATAATTATTTGTTGATAATATAAAAAAAGCACTTATGGTAACAATAAAAGCTATAAAGGAAAAAACTGCAAAAGGAATCGATACTTTTTTAAATGGTTTGATAATTATGGAATAAAATAAAAAAAATAAAGAAACAACAGATATTGCTATTGAAAGAACTGCGAGTATGTTAATGTTCGAAAGAATCATTATTTAAATCCTAACAAATTAAAATTTAATTATAATTCTTAATAAGATTAATATAATGTTTCTTAATATTGTAAAAGTATTATTATATTACATCTAATTCTTTTATACTAACCTTTGATTTGCAATTCCAAACGTTTTGCATTTTTTTAAAATATTAGAATAATTATATTATTTGTTAAATAGATTTTTCAAGTTAATTAATTCTCTAAAAATTTGGTTCGAAATTTCACTACCAGAGGCAGCCAACTTTATTAGTACTCTTTTAATGAAATCATATATCAGAACCATCAAATCATTATCATTAACTCTTACTTTTTGTTTATCTTCTTTAAAAAAATTATATAATCTTAAAAAATATGCATTAGAAAAAGAGAATTAATACTTTACAAACATAAAAAAATAATATAATATGACTAACTAGTCACATGACTAATTAGTCATGTAAAGGGGATACATTAAATGCCAAATAAGACATTCTTTAATTTACCTGAACAAAAGCGACAACGCATCGAAGAATTTGCTGCAGAAGAATTTGCAAAATATGGTTATCAGGCATTCTCTATTACAAAAATAGTAAAACGTACAGGTATAGCTAAAGGTAGCTTTTATCAGTATTTTAAGGATAAACATGACTTGTTCCTGCATCTTGTTACCCTGGCTGAAGAAGAAAAAATGCTTTTCTTCAAAAATAGGCAGCCGTCAAAGCAGGAAAATAAAGACCTCTTTGCCTACCTCCGCTGGTTGTTGAAAGAAGGATTAGAATATGCGTCCGTAAAATCACAACTTAATCAAGCAGTAAGCAGGGTTATACTTGGAGAAGGGTTTTTCCTTGATGAGTCTTTTAAAAAAATGCGCAAAGCATCATCACGTATGTTTACAGAAATGTTTGAGCAGGCCTATAAAAATGAAATTATAGAAAATAAAATCCATCCTTCTGTAGCTGCATTTATAGTAGAAGTTATATTCAATTCTCTTGGTTTATTTATTCTGAATCAGCAAAAAATCAATCAGGAAGATTTAGTCCAGAATAGTATCGACTGGTTATGTTCTGAGAAATCCAAACAAATCATTGAAGAAATACTATATGTCCTTGAAAATGGTATGCGTAAGAAGACAGAAAAATAATTAATCTAAAGAAACTAAAGAAAGGTTATTATTATGGATAACAAATATAATATGCAAGGCAAGATTTGTATTGTCAGTGGTGCAAATTCCGGAATTGGAAAAGCAGTAGCCCTTGCCCTGGCAAAAAGCAATGCAACCGTCATCATGTTGTGCAGAAACAAAGAGCGCGGCCAGGCGGCACTCGAGGAAATAATTCATCTGAGCAAAAATCCTTTTACCCGGCTGATGATTGCAGATCTGTCATCACAGGAATCGATTCGTACTTTTATTTCGGAGTTTAAATCGCAATATGAACATCTTCATATACTGATCAATAATGCTGCCAATTTTGATTTGAAATTAAAAAAACCTGAACTGACAGAAGATGGCGTTGAGACTATTTTTGCTACAAACCATCTTGGACCATTTTTAATGACAAATCTTCTGATTGATAAGCTTAAGTCAAGTGTTCCTGCTAGAATTATAAATGTAGCGTCAAAAGGTTTGATTTTTTATCCTTTTTTAAATATTGAATTTAATAACCTGAATGGTGAAAAGCATTTCAGCGCCACTCATGCTTACTATCATTCCAAACTTGCTCAGGTTATGTTTACATATGAACTGGCACACCGTTTAAAGGACTCTGGTGTTACGGCAAACTGCATACGTGTTACCAATGTTGCTCTGAGTGATGAACGCTTTAAAAACATTCCAAAAATATTACAAGTAGTCTACAGGCAAAAACGAAGGCTTTCTATCACACCGGAACGTATGGCAGAAACATATCTTTATCTTGCTGCTTCTTCGGATTTAGTTAATGTATCCGGCAAATATTTTGATGAATACAACAGGCAGGTCTCTTCTTCAAAAAACAGTTATAATAAGGATGTCTGGGAAAAACTTTGGAATGTCAGCACAAAACTTGTTAACCCCAATATATAAAATTCGAATTATTGGATATTTTTTTTATAAGGCTTACTCATTCCTGATCTGAATTCACAAGACCGTAAGATGTGTCGACCCTTTGACCGGCACCTACCTGCACATCTGAACCATCATCTTCTTTTATTACGCTCATGTTTACTAAATTACTTTTGAAATTCTGTAAATCTTATTAGTTCCTTTAAAAATTGGTTCGAAATTTCACTAACTAGGCCAGCCATGTATTCCATTCAATTATTTCACATCTCCATTCCAACAATATAAAGCCCTTACTCTTAAAGTGAAATTTGCAAAACCTGAGAACTCTTATAATGAACTCGAAGGCTTTCTTCTCGATGCCGAGGAGGTACTTCAAAGGATTGAACTTCCTTACAGGGTTGTGATACTCTGTACAGGAGATCTTGGCTTTGCCGCATCAAAGACCTATGACATAGAGGTATTGCTTCCTGAACAGGGAGAGCTCAGGGAAATATCCTCATGCACTAATTTTGAAGACTATCAGTCCAGAAGAGTAAAAGCTTCGTGGGTTAGATTAATTGGTAGACAGGAGCAAAAAATTGTGAGATTCAAATTTTTTTTGTTATTGGCTTAAGGAGGCAGTATAATA
>CAZLME010000153.1:0-2914 GCA_964560595.1 uncultured Actinomycetota bacterium | reverse complement strand
AATTTTCTACCTGGAATTTGTTGACTCCTTGAGTCATAGCATGCAATTATCTCGTTTATGTCAGGAAAATTAACTGAAACTGCAACCGGTTTACTGTCTTTTTCTACTATGAATATTAGTTCTTCGGTGGTTATTTCTTTTATGCCAGTTGCCAGAGTATTAAATTCTTCATCCGTCATATATGTCTGCTGCGGATGATTACCCTCATTCCATATAGGGTTATATAGATTTCTTATGACCTTTATTTCATTTTTCATATTTGAAAAATCAGCATTTCTGATTTTATAGCTGTTGAATTTCTCAAACCTTTTACTGTTTATAATCCTTTCTGATAATCTGTCTATTTTATTCATATAATCTCCGGAAAGAATGCTATCTGTACATATGCTGTACCAGTCATTTTCTTTTCTGAAACCGAAAAAATCAAAAAAATCCTGATAATAAGGAGCATTATAGGGTTCCATGAAATAAGGGCTATTTTCAAATCCATTGATCAGAAGGCCTACTTCTCCGGCTGCACTAAATTTTGCAGGTCCTATTATTTTAGTACATGAATTTATTTTCAGGTATTTTACTGCTTCATTTAAAAGCCTTTCAGCAGTCTCCTTATCTTTTATAGATTCAAAAAGTCCTATCCATCCAATCTTATCGTCCCTATCTTCTTTATAATTGTAATCTATAAAAGCTGCTATCCGGCCTGCCGGTTCTTGACCCATATAAGCAATAAAGTATTTTATTTGAGTATGGTCAAAGAAAGTATTTCTTGTAATTATTCCCGGTATTTTAAAATTTGTCGGATTAAGGTCGGAAAGTTCCTGTAAAAATAAAGGAAATACCTTTTTTGACTCACTCGACCTGTACCACTCTATATAATAAGTGACTGTTATAAATTCCTTGATTTTATTTAAATTCAGGTTGTTAAACTTTCCGGGAATATATTCCCCGAGTTCTTTTACTACTATTTTGCTCATTCAGTTACAAAAGATAAATTTTAAAAAATTTTGTATATAATACTTTTATTTACATATTTTTACAATGGAATATGCTATATCTTAAATTCTTTTAGAAATTATATAATCATAAAGTTCCATTGGCTTTCTGCATAGATAATCAGGTTTACCCTGCATAAGTAAATCAATTGAGTCATACCCCCAGGTTACTGCAACCACTTTGACCTGTATCTTTTTGCATGAAATAATATCTTCTAATTGGTCCCCAATATAGATAACACTATCTTTTGATAAATGATTCTTTTTTAATAACTTTATTATAGCTTTATCCTTTTTTAATACATTTGATGAAGAGGATATATCTGAAAAGAAATTGATTTTGTTATTCTGTAAAACCAGCCTGATGTTTTTAACGGAATTTGATGATAATATTTTTAAATCCATGCCATGTTCTACAAGCTTATTTAAAACATCCGGTATTCCTTCCATCAGTTTTATTTCACCTATAGAGGAATAATATACCTTTAATGCTTCCATTGACATTAAAGGTATTTTATATAATGGTATGCCCAGCTTTTTAAATCTTTGTTTTAGTGGAAGCGTATTTATTGTCTTTATACTCTCAATACCTATATTATTTATTTTATGCTTGTTGATAAAATATTTATTTAATTTATCAATGGCAAAACTTGAATCAACCAGCGTCCCGTCAAAATCAAAAATAACACTTTCAATCATCGATTTACCTTTTAAATTACTGTCTTATTATTTTTACTTAATTCATTGATTTTCAGTATTATATCATAAACATACTCTACATCATTAAAAAAAACTTTATTTTTTTATTTGATTACTTCTTGAACTATAAGCAATTGTAAACATTACTTTTATGTTTAACTTCATTGGCTTTACTTTGATATAACTGTTAAAATATCATCGATTTTAAATATGGCAGAGGATAAACATAACAACTTAAAAACTTATAATATAAATATATCCGGTATTGTCCAGGGAGTTGGATTCAGGCCTTTTGTATATAATCTTGCGAATAAATACAATTTAAAAGGCACTGTTAACAATACTACAGAAGGGGTTACAGTAAAAGTAAATATCCCGCGTAAAAACCTGGTAAATAAATTTATTTCTGATATCAAATTACAAAAACCTTTCGCTGCATTTATTGAAAATATAAAAGTGGAAGAAATCTCTTTCGAGATTTTTAAAGAATTTAAAATAGGAAAAAGTAGGAAAACAGTGGAAAAGTTCCAGCTTGTATCCCCCGATATTGCCACCTGCAATCTCTGTTTAAAAGATATTAATAATGAAAAAGACACCCGGAGATATTATTATCCTTTTACCAATTGCACCAACTGTGGCCCAAGATTTACTATAATAGAAAAAATGCCTTACGATAGGCCGTATACTACAATGAACGGATTTTTAATGTGTAAGGAATGTTATGAAGAATATCATAATAACCATGACAGAAGATTTCATGCCCAGCCCAATGCCTGTAATAAATGTGGACCCACCCTGCTTATTACCGACAATCACGGAAAGAAAGTAAGTTCCAAAAACCCGGTTATTACAGTAGCTGATCTCATCCTGCAGGGTAAAATTATCGCCCTGAAAAGCCTAGGAGGATTCCAGATAGCGTGCAGCGCTTTATCCGATGACGCAGTTATAATGCTGCGAAAGAGAAAAGCAAGGCCGGCAAAACCTTTTGCGGTAATGGTTAGAGATATAGAATGCCTGAAAAAATATTTCAGCCTCAATAAAATAGAAATAGACAGTCTTCTCTCACCCCGGGCTCCTATTGTTCTGGTTAAGAAGAGGATCGATTATTATCCTCTATCCCGGTATGTTTCCATGTCTAATAGATATGAAGGGGTAATGCTTCCATACACCCACTTGCATCACCTTCTCTTTAATCACACTGATATACCTCTTATTATGACCAGCGG
>CAZLME010000152.1:0-2919 GCA_964560595.1 uncultured Actinomycetota bacterium | reverse complement strand
CTGTAATTAAAAGTTTTCAAAACAGATTAAGAGATTTGTTCAAGAGAAAAGGGGAAAAGTTTATTTTCATCCCAAGCCAAATTAAAATCTTAGAGTGGGATGAGAAAAAGAAAGAATTTAAGATAATCAATTAAATAAATTGGAGGAAAACATGAAAACCACAATTGAAGTCAAATCCATAGAGCAAAAGACTGGGAGAACAGGGAAGCCGTACTGGACTGTTGCAACAGACCAGGGAGCAATGAACTGCTTTGATACTGCAGTCATAGAAGAGCTTAAGGGCTGCCTTTTAGACGGCCATTTTGCAGAGGTTGAAGTTGCTGAGAGCGGCGGATTTAAGAACATAAGGGAGTTCTATAATGGAAAGGCAGACAAGCCAAAAGATGCACAGTTTGCAGACAACATCAAGAAGAAATGCCTTGCAATGTTCATAAGCTATGCAAAAGACTTATGTGTTGCAGGGAAGATAGAAACAAGCCAAATCAGAGCTTATACAGAAGAATTCTTGCGGATTTATGAGGAATTATAGAACTACAAACTCAGCTCGGTAGATGTCATTTAATTTTCTTTGCTCATCTGCCAGCTTCTTTTTCTGCTTATCAGCCATATGCTCAGGCTTGCACTGTATGAACCTTATGACATGAGTTAATGTATTTATAGAAACAACATCTATTGGAGAGTGAGAGCCTGCACTCCTGAAAGCAATATCAGCCCCATTCTCTTTCTCTTCATGGACTATTCTGTACTCTTTATTTCTTCCTTTGATGTAATTTTTATTTCCCATCCTCTTATTGTCTCTTTTATCAGGCCTGTCTCTCTCATCATTGTCAGGTATCCCACTATTGTCCTCTCATCACTTCCCAGCTTCTGCATTATCAGGCTCCTAAGCATTCCTATTGTCAGGTACCTGCCATCATATTCTTTTAATGCTTCTGATGCTAAAGTGTATCTATTTGTTCCTGCCATTGTAATATTGTTGTGTTTTCAGACCCAGCCTCAATAGCCTACTGCTAGTATCAGTATATTAGCGTACTAGCAGCGTACCTACGACTAGGCATTATGGCTGCTCGTCACTCGCCTTTGAATAGGGCAACACTATATAGAGCTGGCTTAAACACAAGTATATATAACTCACACAAACATAGGCTATTCTATTGCTTAATTGTGCCAATTATAGATAGTTAAACCATGATGCTTGAACACATCACTCATTTATCTGTAATTACTAATATTCACTAGTATTTAAATATTTGTGTTTTACAGTACTTCTGTTCGTCGGAACATTTAAATAGTTTAGTTACTTAGAATTCCTTGAAGGAATTCTAATCATGCACAATTAAAAAGCCACTCCTCTCAGAAGCACCTAACCTCGGCTCCACTTCCATAGGAAATGCGCTCATTTCCTATGGAACTACTCCAAGCCCCCTCTTATTCCAATTCCAATGCCGAACGCAGTGAGGCCTCTATAGTTATTCGGTATACCGAATAACTCGGATTGGTTTTCGTTTTATCGACGTTTGGGCGCGTTCGCATACTGGGCGGGTTATCCCCCTCCAAAAATTTCTGAGAAACATTTTTAAACTTCAATTATTTGTGTTATTGATGGAGTACAACTTACTGGAGCCTGAGAAGACTTTGGACGAATGGCAGAAGGAATATATTGGGACAAAAGGCAACTGCTTTCTGCTTTGCGGAAGGCAGTCAGGAAAGACAACAGCTGCCAGCATAAAGTTTGCAGAAAGGGCTGTAAACAATCCAAAGCAGGTGATTCTGATGTTGGCTTATACTGAAAGGCAGGCATATAACCTGTTCTTCATGACTTTAATGTATTTAAGAAGAAAGTACCCGAAAAAAATTAAGAAAGGAAAAGATAAGCCGACAAAGCACATAATCAACCTGACAAACGGCTCTCAGATATTATGCTATGCAGCTGGGCTGTCAGGAGAAGGCATAAGGACATACACAGTGACTTCTCTGGTTATTGACGAGGCTGCTCCGATGGCAAGAGAGGTGTTCATTGCAGTGACTCCGATGTTAAGCGTGACAGGAGGCAGCTTAGATGTCCTTTCAACTCCAAGAGGGAAGCAGGGATATTTCTACGAATGCTCAAAAAGAGAGGATTTCACAAAGTTCTATGTTTCTGCAGAAGACTGCCCAAGGCATTCAAAGGCTTTCTTAGATGCTGAGAAAGAGCGCATGAGCTCGCTGGAGTATGCGCAGGAATATCTGGCTCAGTTCCTTGATGATTTGAAGAGGCTGTTCTCAGACGAGCTTATAAGGAAGTGCTGCATACTGAAAAGGCCTGAACATATAGACAGGCAGGCATTGCATTTCATGGGATGCGACATTGCAAGATTGGGAAGAGATGAGTCAACTTTTGAGGTTTTCAAGAAGCTAGACGACAGGATAACATACCATGTCGAGAGCATCGTCACAAGGAAGCAGCTGACGACGCAGACAGAGGCTAAGATAATAGAATTAGCGGGAAAATACCCGTTTGAGAGGGAGAGCATAGGGATAGATGCAGGAGCAGGGAGCCTTGGCGTCGGTGTCTTTGACCATCTTCTGAATGAGGAAGTGACTAAAAGGAAGGTTGTTGCAATAAACAACAGGGCAAGGAGCTTGGACAGGGACGACAAAGCAAAGACAAAGCTGCTTAAAGAGGACTTATATAACAATCTTGTTGGAATGATGGAGAGAGGAGAAATCCAGCTGTTGGATGATGATGAGATTATGCGCTCTCTTGCCTCAATCCAGTATGAATACATCATAAAGGGCGGGCATCCTACAAAATTACGCATTTTCGGCAACTATTCACACATAACAGAGGGAATAATAAGGGCTGCATGGCTTGCAAAAGCAAAACATTTAAATATGTGGATAAAGTACATAAAAGCATGAATACTTACAAAATTAAAG
>CAZLME010000151.1:0-2944 GCA_964560595.1 uncultured Actinomycetota bacterium | reverse complement strand
CAGTTTTTATTAAGGCCGGCTTTATAACAGGTTTGCTCTAAAAACTGGGTACTGTTCCATTTATAATCGGTTGCAACCTGTGGTAAAAGCAAGCCCTGGTAAAAACCTTTTTTTATAAACAAGCCATGTTTGCCTACTTTTATTTCCCCGGTATCTTTTATTTTTTTTAAGGGAGAAAGAACAGAAATTTCAATATCAGCCTCATTAAGTTCACCGGGAGTAATGGGATAAAACCTGGGATCTCTTAAAGCTGATTCTACTGCCATGTTTCTAACGGTTTCCCACAGCGGGATTTCTGAAGTTATATTACCGATGCATCCTCTTAAGTTGCCTTTAATATGTAATGTAACAAAAGCCCCGCAGTTAGCATTTAATACTTTATCATTTATTTTATATTCCGGGGTCTTCTTGTCATAAACCGTATTGATAATAGATTCCCTGGCTATTTTTAAAAGTGTTTTTTTATGTTCAGGAGTAAGTTCAATATCCCACATATTATGATATTTCCTATTTTAATTATTAAACAATCATTGTTTTCTATTGTTTATTATTTTACTGATTTTACTGATATTTATACTTTTTATTTATATTGTTAAAAAAAAATTATCATTGGGAAAAATATTAATTATTTCTTATAGAAAACAGCTGACATATAGCCCACCACGGCGCTCCTGTCACCTGTAGCATCACCGGAATTTTTGTAATCAAGGACTCTGGAGCTGTCTGCCCCCATGATTTTTGAAGCAATCATTGCAGAAACTACGGGACCTCCGCCGCACATTTCTATATTATTATTAAGAAATTCTGCTTTTAAATTTTCAAGGTCAAAATTACTGACCAGCTCTGTTACTTTCCTGTCCAGAGCTTTTGCAGTATCATATGGATTGTAATGTGATAAATCCGTACTGGCAATAATTAGAATATTATCATTTTTGAAAAGATTTCCTATTGTATCTCCGAGATCATTTATATTCCGGCTGTTCTGCTGTCCCATTACAATGGGAACTATTTTTATATTTTCAAATAAGACCTGCAGGAAAGGAAGCTGTACCTCAAGGCTGTGTTCATTTAAATGACCAAGGTAAGATAATTTTATATTTGGACTTTTATCAGCGAGTAATTGCGCTCTCTCCTTATCAATGTTTACCAGTCCAAGGGGTGTTCTGTAGGCATCTCCTTCAAATATGGAAATAAAATTAAAATATTCCGAGTGGGAAGGTGCTATTATAAAGATACTATCAAATTCTTTACCGGAAACCTGTTTATATGAATAGGCAGCGACCTGACCGGAATAAATATATCCTGCATGGGGGCACACAATTGATTTAATATTGTTTATATCCGGCAATTCTATACTATTTAAAAATTCGCTTATTTGCCTGTGAAGGGTATCCGGATTGCCGGGATAAAAGCTGCCTGCTGCTATACTATCTCTTATATTTTTACCCTGTATCATGATGGATTCCTTAGAGTCTTTTTTTTCTGATAAAAAATCTTAAAAACTATATTTAGAATTACAGTAATAATAATACTTAAATTCCATTTTTTTTAAAAGTCATATTCTCTTATTCTGCTAAGACCACAGAAAAAATCACATTAATGCTATCATTAAAGGGTAGTGGATATTTTAATTTTTTGCTACAAACTTTTTTAAGTTTTTGTTAAGATTGTCGTCTACGGGATGATACCCGGCCTATTTTATTAAGTAATTTTATGCTTAAAATAGTGTATCACTAATGTTGTATAAAGCTATAATTTGTATAAGTTTTTTTTGAAAAATTTACAGGTATAATAAGTATAATAATTAAAAAGCTTATATGTTGGGAGTAGTAAATGGAATATATCCTCGGGGTTGACGGAGGAGGGACAAAGACCACTGTTTTAATTGCAGACCTTTGCGGCAATAAAATTTCCCGCGCAGTTTCTGGCGCAAGCAGTTATAAAAGTATTGGGAAAAATAGAGCAATAAAAAATTTAAATAACGGGATATTTGAAGCCATAAGTAATTTAAAGACTCCTGAAGAGGTTTATTTTAAAAGTTCCTGTTTCGGATTTGCAGGTAATGACACTGAAAAAGATTTCAGGGTTTATAAAGAAATTTCGTTTAATGATGTACTTGTCAGTTATCTCAATCCCGAAAAAACTATAATTTGTAACGATACCAGAATTGGGATTGAAGCAGGAAGTAGGAATAAGAATAAAATAATAATTATTGCCGGAACCGGTTCTAACTGTTTTGGTATTAATGAAAATGGCGAACAGGCAGGAGCAAGTGGCTGGGATTATCTTCTTGCGGATGAGGGAAGCGGATACAGAGTGGGTCTCAGAGCTTTAAAAGCAGTTATGAGAGCTTATGATGGTAGAAGTGAAAAAACTTTGCTTACCCGGACTATAATAAAAGCATTAAACTTAAAAGAAGTATTGGATTTAACAGGATGGGCGTACGAAGGCCCATTTTCTAAAGCTAAAATCAGCCCACTGGCAAAGACAGTGTGTGAAACTGCGAATATGGGAGATAAAATAAGTAAAGATATACTGGTAGAAGAAGCAGAAGAATCTGCTATAACTGTTAATGCTGTGGCAAAAAAACTTGGACTTAAAGATAAGGATTTTGATCTCGTCTTTGTCGGTGGATTATTTAAATGTGAAAAATATTTTAAAGATATTCTTATAAATAAACTAAAAAAGAAATTTTTACAAATTAATTTTATACCTCTTTTAACTGATCCGGTAGAAGGGGCTGTTAAATTAGCTGTTAAAAAACTAGAGGGTCCAATCCAGTAAATAAAATTACTCTGCCTGTTGGGTATTTTATATGATCATTGCCTTGACATTATCAGAGCGTATGATAATAATTATTAGGCGAATTAGATTGCCGGTGTAGCTCAACTGGTAGAGCAGCTGATTTGTAATCAGCAGGTTGTCCGTTCAAGTCGGATCGCCG
>CAZLME010000150.1:0-2971 GCA_964560595.1 uncultured Actinomycetota bacterium | reverse complement strand
TTTCATATATTTATTTTTTTTAAACCATTATAAATTTTATTTCACTTTGTTTAGGAATTACAGTTATTTTTGGAACTTCAAATTGGTAGACTTCCATATCTAAAGGAAGACTTTGTTTAATCCAAGAACTTGTAATTCTTTTGCTATAAACAGTGAATTACCTGTTCCGGTAAAATAATAAATCTCTGTTTTTATCACATTTCCTCTTTTCATCCTAAAAACTATAATTACTTTCTTTATTCTTTTTTTCCATATCGCTTTCTTATTTAATTTCTATACTTTTTTATTATCCTATCCTTTCTCCCTTTATCCTTCTTCTCTTCCGTTGTATTCTTCTACGAAATCTTCCACCTTTTTAATATCATCTTTATCCAGTTCTATATCACCTGCAAGGATATTTTCTGCGGCCTGGCTTTTATTTCTTGCCCCGCATAGTGCGATTACCCCTGGGTTTTTAATGAGCCGGGCAACTGCGATATGCCCGTAAGATGCATTATGTTTTTCCGCAACAGATTTTAAATGCTTTTCCAGCAGTTTATTGACTCTTTTTATATTTTCAGTAGAATATCTCGGGTCGTCCAGCCTTGAATCACCACTTTTAAATTTTCTTTCCGGTGATATTTTTCCCGTGAGCAGTCCTCTTGACATGGGACTGTACGCAAGCATGGAAACACTATTTTTTTCACACCAGGGCAGGAGACCGGATTCAACACCTCTATCTATTGCACTGTACTTCTCCTGGTCAGAATCTATAATACCATATACGGCATACTCCTTTATCTCCTCAAGCGTTGCATTACTTACCCCTATTGCCCTTATCTTTCCTTTCTCCCTCATCTTAAGAAATGCTTCCATTGTTTCGGAAATAGGTGTTGTCGGGTCCTGCCAGTGGCTCTGGTATAAATCTATGTAGTCGGTCCCGAGTCTCTTAAGGCTCTGGTCAAGCTCATATTCCAGAGATTCACTGCCCAGGTATCTATACATCGGAACACCCGGAGCATATTCAAAAAAGTAAAAACCTTTTTTTAAGTCCCACCTTAGCCCGCATTTGGTTGCAATTACAACTTTATCTCTCTTCCCCTTGAGGGCTTTCTTAATAAGTCTTTCAGAGAGACCCTGACCGTAAGCCGGTGCCGTGTCTATAAAGTTTATACCTGATTCAATTGAAGCCTGAATAGCTTCTACGGAATCTTTTTCATCGGTACCTCCCCACCATTTTCCGCCAATCGCCCATGTGCCCAGGCCGATTACAGAAACTTCTATCTGTGAATTACCTAATTTAACGTATCTCATTTTCCCTCTCCTGTATCCGGAGTAATTATTAATAGATTATCATGCCATTTTTAAATTTTCATCTTTTTAAAAATATACCCTGCTATTTCTTTTTAATAATTTTATCAGTTCTACCCTTATTTAAAAATGAAAAAGTACCGGCAATATTCCTGTTTTTAAGCAGGTTTATAGAATATAATATTTTAACGACACTTTAGTGTCTGACTGTTAAATTATTTTACAGTCATATTTAAAAATTTTTACTGAATAAACGTTTGCTGTATAATTACTTGCAAATGCTTGTATAAGAAAATAGTCAATTATAATAAAAGGGAGTTTTAATGGATCCAAGGATAAAAAAACTGGCAGGAAATCTGGTAAATTATTCATGCAGGGTAAAAAAAGGCGAAAAAGTCCTGGTGGAATGCATGGGCAGTTCCGGAATCCCGCTTGTCAGGGCTATTGTAAAGGAAATATATAATGCAGGGGCGATACCGCATATTGATTTAAAAGATTACAGCATTACGAGGGAACTGCTCAAAGATTGCAGTGTTCAGCAGTTAGAATCCATGGCCAGGTATGAACTCGTCCGGATTAAAGAAATGGACGCTTTTATCGGCATAAGAGCAAGTGATAATGCCAGTGAATTGAGAGATATTAAACCGGAAAAAATGAATGCGTATATGAAATATTTTGCCGAAGCCGTAACCGAAGAAAGAGTAAATAATACCCGCTGGGTAGTTTTAAGATATCCTAACTATTCAATGGCCCAGCTGGCAAATACCAGTATGGAAGCTTTTGAAGATTTTTATTTTGATGTCTGTAATCTTGATTATGCCAGGATGTCAAAAGCTATGGACGGGCTGGTTAAGCTTATGAATAAAACTGATAAAGTCCACATAACCGGCAAGGATACGGATTTAATATTTTCTATTAAAGATATACCCGCCGTAAAATGCGCGGGCGAATTCAATATACCGGACGGAGAAGTTTTTACCGCTCCGGTAAAGACATCCGTAAACGGAAGGATAACTTTTAACTGCCCGGCAGTTTATCAGGGCGTCACATATGAAAATATAAGCCTTCTCTTTGAAAACGGGAAGATTATAAAAGCTGCAGCCAATTATACAGAAAGAATCAATCAGGTTTTTGACACGGATAACGGCGCAAGATATATCGGGGAATTTGCCCTGGGAGTAAATCCTTATATAACAAAACCGATGAAAGACACTCTCTTTGATGAAAAAATAATGGGAAGTTTTCACTTCACTCCAGGGAAATGTTACAGGGAAGCTTCAAACGGTAATAAATCTGCCATACACTGGGATATGGTATGCATACAAACACCCGAATATGGTGGCGGCGAAATTTATTTTGATAACGTGCTTATAAGAAAAGACGGCAGATTTGTATTGCCGGAACTTGAATGTTTGAATCCTGAAAATTTAAAATAGGACCCTTTAAAATAAAAAAAGATAATAAAATTTTTAAAAACTTTAAATATCAATTAAAAATTACTCTATTTTTTTTATCGGGGCAAAACTTAAAAGAAGATGCTTTAAGCCTGCCTTATCAAACATTACATCAAGCTCGCAGTCACCGGTTAATTTTTTTATCTTTAAGACTTGACCCTGCCCCCAGTATTTATGTTCTATGAAATCGCCTTTTTTATAACTGCATTCCCCGCCATAATCTTTTT
>CAZLME010000149.1:0-3006 GCA_964560595.1 uncultured Actinomycetota bacterium | reverse complement strand
TTCTGCTACTTGTTCTTTTTCTTCTTTTTCTTCTGCTTCATCGGTTGTTTTTTTATTTTCCACCATTATTCCTCCTAATTAACATTTATATCTTTTTTTCTCTAATTGCATTTAGAACTGATACCAGATCTCTTGGCAGTGCACCTAAAACATTCACCAGTTTAATCATCGGCGATTTAATTGACACCACAAGATTGGTAAGTAAAACTTCTTTCGGCGGCAGACTTGCAAACTTATCGACTTCTTCCGCACTTAAAAGCCTCTTCTCAAATATTCCTGCTTTTATTTTTAAAGTATCCAGCTCTTTTGAAAATTCTTCTATGATTTTGGCAGTAGAAATTATATCTTCACCGCTTACAACAATGCTTGTAGGCCCTTCTAATACTTCCTCAAGATTTAAATCTTTAAAGACATCCCTCGCTGCTATAATGGCAAGAGTATTTTTTATTATTTTGAGATATGCATTGGCTTCTACCAGTTTATCTCTTACCACCACAGCCTCTTCGGCTTTAAGATCGCTATGGTCGGTAAAAATCAGACTACAGCTTTCTTTAAATATTTTCTTAAGTTCATCTACTTTATTTATTTTTTCCACTCTGGCCATAATGACCTCCAAACTCTTTCTTCTTAAAATAATTTATAAAAATAAATCGACCCCGATTATTTTAAAGGTCGATTTAATCTTCTAAATCAACCTCGGTAGGAAATTAAGTTATTTAATATCTTTAATAACACCTACTGTCTTGGGTTGGTCTTATATTAATTTTTTTATTTTATTATACCAATAGTATTATGCTGCCTCAGTTATTTCGGTAATCTTGCCGGGATCAATTCTCATTGCCGGACCCATTGTTGAAGAAATGTAAATGCTTTTTATATATTTTCCTTTAGCTGTCGGCGGTTTTGACTTAATAATCGCATCAACCAGAGTTATGTAATTTTCTAACAATTCCTTTAAACTAAAGGATACTTTTCCAATAAGGCAGTGTATTACACCATTTTTATCAGTTCTGAATTCTAACCTTCCTTTTTTTGAATCCTCAACTGCCTTCTTTAATTCAAAAGTAACTGTTCCGGATTTTGGATTGGGCATTAATTTCCTCGGACCTAAAATTTTACCGATTTTCCCTACGTGCTTCATCATATCAGGTGCCGCAATACAAACTCCAAAATCAAGCCACCCTTTACTTATTTTTTCAACAAGATCTTCTCCGCCAACATAGTCAGCTCCTGCATTTTTAGCCTCACTTGCTTTCTCGCCCTGTGCAAAAACAAGAATTTTTTCAACTTTCCCGGTTCCGTTAGGTAAAACTATGGTTCCCCTTACTATCTGTTCGGCTTTCCTCGTATCAACTCCCAAATTCACACTAATATCTATAGACTCATCAAAATTTGCAAAATGATTTTCCTTAATCCACTTTACAGCCTCAGCAGGATTTAACAGTTTACCTTTATCAAGGTTTTCTATTTTTGATAAATATTTTTTCCCTCTCTTCAAAACCTACCATCCTTCTGATTAATACATTGATACCGATTATCCTCTTTTCAGGCAGTCTATTTCTTCCGGTACTATATTAAAACTACTGACTTATTTTTACTCCCATACTTTTAGCAGACCCTTCTATTATTTTAACTGCCTGCTCTACAGTTCTGGCATTTAAATCTTTTAATTTAATCCGTGCGATCTCCTCGGCCTGTTTCTTTGAAAGCTCTCCCACCTTCTCTTTATTAGGTTCACTTGAGCCTTTCTCTAAATTTAAAGCTTTTTTAATAAGAACTGCAGCCGGTGGAGTTTTAGTAATGAAACTAAAACTTCTATCTTTATACACAGTTAACACAACCGGGATAATCATTCCCTGTTCTTTAGCAGTTCTTTCATTAAATGCCTTGCAGAACTCCATAATGTTAACCGCATGCTGCCCGAGAGCAGGCCCCACGGGAGGAGCTGGATTTGCCTGTCCTGCAGGAATTTGCAATTTAATTTGTGCTATAATTTCTTTAGCCATTAGTATCTACCTCTGATAAAATACTACCGTATTATACATTTTAATAAAAATATTTCAATTTTTTTCTATATTTTCGATACCTGATTAAAATTCAGCTCCACCGGAGTTTGCCTTCCAAATATTGAAACCAGAACTTTTAATTTACCCTGGTCAAGATTTATCTCACTTATAGTGCCGTCAAAATTTGCAAATGGCCCCGTGGTTACTTTTACAGGCTGCCCGATTTCAAAATCTGTTTTTGGTTTGGGTTTCTCGGTATCCTGCCTTTTCATTATCTTCTTAACTTCATAATCTGAAAGCGGGGTGGGCTTATCTTCCCTGCCCACAAAACCTGTAACACCCGGAGTATTCCTTACTACATACCATGAGTCGTCATCCAGATACATCTTTACAAGCAGGTAACCGGGGAAGACTCTCTTTGAGGATACTTCTTTCTTGCCACTTTTAATCTCGACGACATCCTCTCTTGGTATATATATATCAAAGATCTTATTACCCATATTCATGGATTCTATCCTGTGCTCAAGGTTGGTCTTTATTTTATTTTCATACCCTGCGTATGAATTGATTACATACCATCTTGATCTCATTATAATCACCAATGATTAAATTTTTGCCATTAGCTCTACAACCTTAATAAAACCTAAATCGAAAACCCCTAAAAGAACGGAAAAAATAATAATTGTCACAAGAACTACTATAGTATAATTAATGAGCGCTTTTCTGGTGGGCCATGTTACTCTTTTAAGCTCATGCACAACATCCCTAAAAAAACCGGCAATTCTTGAGGGCAATTTCATTATGAATTGTTTCCAATTTATTTTCTTCTTTGGCTGTGACGGAAGCTTTCTTTCCTGCATCTGCTTTTCCATCATTGCCTTTTGTCTGTATTTTCTAGAAACTTTTCTCTTAGCCATTACAAACCATCCTTTATAATTTTTGTTTATGGCAGGGCTGGAGGGACTCGAACCCCCAACACCCGGTTTTGGAGACCGGTGCT
>CAZLME010000148.1:0-3031 GCA_964560595.1 uncultured Actinomycetota bacterium | reverse complement strand
CGGATGTAAGATAAACGGCTATTTTATAAGTCAATCTGAAATAATCGGTAATTTATTTGAAATTTCCAACCACGTTACACTTGGTAAAGGTGAGGGGGATATAGTTAAAGAAATGCAGGCAATTTGTTTAAGCATAATTGAAGATGAACAAAATGCAAGAATGCAATTAAAAAGGAATGACCTCCTGGGAATTGAGGATAATATATACCGTTCCTTTGGTTTGCTAAAGTATGCTAAAATATTATCATACGAAGAAGCATTGGAATTATTATCAATATTAAGACTTGGCCTGGATTTGAGTATAATAGATGGGGTATATGATTTTGATTTTCTCGAATTAATAAATAAAATAAGCAACACCCGGATTATACTTGATATGGAAATAAGCGATGAAGTAAATGATGACCGGCTTGATTTAATAAGAGCCGAAATTATTAGAAAAAAAGTTTTAAAGGAAGCTGATTAAATGTTTGAAAGATTTACAGAAAGAGCAAGAAAAGTAGTGGTTAAAGCTCAGGATGAAGCAAGATTTTTAAAACAGAATTATATCGGTACCGAGCATATCCTGCTTGGTTTAATTGATGAAAAAGAAGGAATTGCTGCCAGAGTTTTTTACGAATTGAATGCGTCCTTTGATGAAATCAGATCTGCAATAAGAGAGGTAGTTACTGAAGGTACTTCAGAGTCATATGAACATATTCCTTTTACGCCAAGGGCTAAAAAAGTCCTGGAACTATCTTTAAGGGAAGCACTCCAGATGGGGCATAATTACATAGGCACAGAGCATATAATGCTGGGGCTTCTAAGAGAAGGGGAAGGAGTTGCAGCAAGAGTTTTAAATAGTATGGGAATAACGCTTGATAATGTAAAAGAAAAAATAAAGGAAATTTTAAATAATCAGTCTTATTATTCAGAACCGGAAAAAGCTACAATCGAAAGGAGTCAGAAAAAGCAGCTTAAAATGATTATGCAGTATGGAAAAGATTTAACTTTACTGGCACAGGAGGGCAAACTTGACCCGCTGATTGGAAGAAAAAAAGAAATCGACAGAATAATCCAGATACTTTCCAGAAGAACTAAAAATAATCCAATACTAATAGGGGAGTCAGGGGTTGGAAAGACTGCGATTGTAGAAGGACTTGCTCAATTAATATGTTCAAAAAAAGTTCCCTCGAATCTCGCAGGTAAAAAAATATTTACTCTTGATCTCGGGTCTTTGATTGCAGGTTCCAGGTATAGAGGAGATTTTGAGGAAAGGTTAAAAAAAGTACTCGCGGAAATTAAGGATGATGGGGATATTATACTTTTTATTGACGAGGTCCATACTCTTGTAGGTGCTGGTGCGGCTGAAGGTGCCATAGATGCTGCAAGTATATTAAAACCAATGCTTGCAAGGGGCGAGATACAGACTGTAGGGGCTACTACTGTTAATGAATATCGTAAATACTTTGAAAAGGATAAAGCTCTTGAAAGAAGATTCCAGCCCATCTTTATAAATGAACCTACGGTATATGAAACAATAGAAATATTAAAAGGCATCAAAGATAAATATGAATCATTTCACGGCCTTGCTATAACTGAAGAAGCTGTAGTAGAGGCAGCAAAGTTATCACACCGTTATATAAGTGACAGGTTTTTACCTGATAAGGCTATAGATCTTATAGATGAAGCTTCATCCAGAGTCAGGGTTAGAACACTTACGATGCCCTCTGACCTGAAGGAACTTGAAGCAAATATTGAAAAAATTGTAACGGAAAAGAAAAAAGCCATAGAATCTCAGGATTTTGAAAAAGCAGCGCAGTTACGGGACAGGGAAAAACAACTATTAAAGGAAAAGAGAGAGATAGAAGAGATTAATGTTAGATCCAAAAAGACTGATAAGGAAATTGTCGGTGAGAACGAGATAACAGAAGTATTATCCAATTGGACGGGTATTCCGGTATACAAACTGACTTCAAGCGAATCATCTAAATTATTGAGAATGGAAGATGAACTTCATAAAAGAGTTGTGGGGCAGGATGAGGCTATAAAAACAGTATCAATGGCTATAAGACGGTCCCGTTCCGGGCTTAAAGATCCCAAAAGACCAATAGGTTCTTTTATGTTTTTAGGCCCCTCCGGTGTGGGTAAGACGGAACTGGCTAAAACTATAGCAGAATTTTTATTCGATAAGGAAGAAGCTTTAATACAAATTGACATGTCCGAATATATGGAAAAACATTCTGTGTCCAAACTGGTCGGTTCTCCTCCCGGTTATGTAGGTTATGATGAAGGGGGCCAGCTAACCGAACTGGTTAGAAGGAAACCGTATAGTGTAATATTGCTGGATGAAATAGAAAAAGCACATCCTGATGTTTTCAATATACTGCTCCAAATTTTTGAAGACGGTCATCTTACTGATTCCCAGGGTAAGAGGGTGGATTTTAAAAATACAGTTATTATAATGACTTCAAATCTCGGAGCAAGAGAAATCCAGAAAAATACTCCCATGGGATTTAAAATGATAAATACTGAAGATTTATCTTATGGTGGTATAAAAGAAAAAGTGATGAGTGAATTAAAACAGGCATTCCGGCCCGAGTTTCTTAGCAGAGTTGACGAAGTAATAGTATTTCATAAATTACAAAAACAACAGATTTACAGTATTATGGATTTGATGATGTCAAGGGTACAGCAGCAGCTTGAGCTTCAGGGTATTATTATAGAGCTGAAGAAAAGTGCAAAAGATTTACTTCTGGAAAAAGGTTATGACCCTTCAATGGGAGCCCGGCCTATGAGAAGGTGTATCCAGAATTTAATAGAAGACCCGCTTTCTGAAAAATTGATAAGTGGTGAAGTCAAATCCGGCCAGAAAGTAGAGGTAAGCGTAAAGGATAAGAATATGCACTTTGAAATTAAAAAGATAGGCCGCGGCAGTGTATTAAAAGTTTAATTTTACAGGATGCTAATGAATAAAAAAAATGAAGAGTTATTAATAGAGTGTCTAAAAAAAATAGCTCCCGGTACTGAACTCAGACTGGGTATAGAATAC
>CAZLME010000147.1:0-3081 GCA_964560595.1 uncultured Actinomycetota bacterium | reverse complement strand
CAGATAAGAAATAAGGGTAAATACCGTTGAGCCAAGGCACACAAGAGCGTGGGTCCTAAGTCCTGCTGGCCTTTCAGCCCTTTCTCTCTGGAAACCTATTATGCCTCCAAAAATTAATGCAAGTGTACATGGTATTAATATATCAAGCACAAAAACTTCAGAGTCAAATCCTATCTCCATTAATAATTTTTGGGTTAAATCCATTTTTTAATATTTAATACTTTTTTATTTTTTATTAAAAATATTTTATCATATTTTAAGACTGCTGTATTATAATCGGGGTAGGTTTTATTTTTTAATTTTGATATCGATATCTATTGGTATCTGGATTAAGTGTATAAAATTTATATAAATCTAAGGAGTGATATTTAGATGTTTAAGTCATCAGTAAAACTATTTAAGATTTTCGGAATAGAGGTAAGACTGGATTACAGCTGGTTTATTGTATTTGCATTGTTTTCTTATGTTTTTGGTTTTTTATATTTTCCTACTGTTCTGCCCGGCCTTCATAAAGGCCTTCTGGCAGTAATAACCGTTATTACTGTAATCCTTTTCTTTGTTTCGGTATTAATACATGAGATGAGCCATTCTCTGGTTGCAAGAAAGAAAGGCACTCCTGTGGGAAGAATAACCCTTTATATGTTCGGGGGTATGGCAGAGATAGAAAAGGAGCCCGAAACTCCTTATAGTGAATTTATTATGGCCATAGCCGGCCCAATAGCAAGCTTTATAATGGCTGTAATTTTTGGTGTTATATGGTTCTTTACCAGAGACTTCGTCCCGGTAGGAGAACCGGTCAGATACCTTGCTTTCATTAATATAATACTCGGAGTATTTAACATGCTTCCTGGATATCCGCTGGACGGAGGAAGAGTTCTCCGCTCTATCATATGGAAATTTACAGGCGATTTGAAAAAAGCAACTTTTATTGCATCAACAACAGGAAGAGTATTTGGATTTATGATTATAGCCGTAGGTATCGTTTTTATATTTGCCGGGAATTTTTTAAATGGAGTATGGCTCGCTTTTATAGGCTGGTTTCTGCAGTCATCGGCCCAAATAGGTTACCGGCAGCTTGTTTTTGAAACTTCCATAAAAGGAATTAAAGTAAAAGATGTCATGAATAAAAATATTGTGGATGTAACCAGGGATACAACATTACAGGACCTGGTGGATAATTATTTTATGAAATACAGGTTTGGAAGATTTCCGGTCATAGAAAGTCGAAAAACACAGAAACTGATAGGTGTTATTTCCATACATGATATAAAAGAGATTCCGAGAGAAGAATGGCCTAATGTGTATGTTGGAGCTATTGTCAAAAAGGTTTCGGAAAATGAAAAAGTGGATATATCAATGGAAGTGTCCAATGCCATAAAAAAGATGGTGAAAAATGGCCTTGGGCATCTGGTGGTAATGTCCGGAGATAAATTGGAAGGAATAATTACAAAAAGCGATATAATAAATTTTTTAAAAATACAATCTGAATTCAGCTAATTAGAGTATGTCTTAAAGAACAGGAAGGAAAATATGGCTGTATATAAATTTTTTAAAAATAATAAAAAAGAAATAAAAAAGAATTTAAATGACTTAAGAGTTATATATACGGACCTTGACGGGACATTATTTAATCACAAAGGCTGTATTATTAAGGATTATAAGGATGATTACTATTTTAATGCTCTAAAACTGCTGCCCCGGATAGCGAGTAAAAATTGGGATATTGTTATGGTATCAGGAAGAAATAAATTTCAATTAAGATATAATGCCCAGATGATAGGATTAAATAATTATATTTCTGAGCTTGGTGCCGAGCTGGTTTATAATCTGGGGGAAAAAATTTATATTACATTTAATCACAATAAGGCAAAGTTTGACTTAACATACGGAGGAAAAGATCTGATAAAAATCATGGAACTATTTAAAAAAAATTTTCCAGGTAAAATTGAAAGCAAAACAGAGTGGAGTAGATACAGGTCTTACAATGCTTTATTTTTTGGAGAAATAGATTTGGATAAAGCTAATAAATTGCTTGAGATTAAAGGATATAAAGAGCTGACTCTTGTAGATAATGGATTTTCATCATTAGTAGACCTGGATCTGGATGTAGAAAGTCTGCATATTTACAATTTAATGCCTTCCGAAGTCAATAAATCAAATGGAATAAAACTTGATAAAAAAATAAGGAACTTTAGTACCGAAAACTGCATAGCTCTGGGAGACTCTCTGGAAGATTTAAAAATGGCCGGTGAAGTCAAGTATTTATTTCTTATGCGGAATGCATTGGAGCATAAAGAGGATTTACCGGGCGAAATTAATAAGTACAGCAATGTTTATATTGCTGATGGAATTATGAACAGAGGCTGGACTGAAGTTATAGAATATCTTGTGGATTAAATCACGAGGCGCATATCATTATAATGACAATGTTATGTTTAATATATATTTTAAATAGTTTATAATAAATATTTAGTTAAATTATAAAATAAAGGAAGTGTTAATAATGTGTAATAATAACCAGGGTTCTGATAATAAACAATATAATAAATCCGGTATTAAAGATTTATTTGAGATTTCAACAATTGTTTTAGCATCAATTTTTTCCGGTTTTATATTGGGGCTATTATTTGCACCCCAATCGGGATTAAAAAGCAGAAAAATAATAGTTGAGAAAATAAAAGATATAATTGATAGGGGAAAATTTACGCTGGCCGAAGTCAGAGTAATAGGTGAAGATCTACTGGGTAAAAGTAAGAAGAAAGTTGATGAGGTATCAACTATTATTAAGGGTACAGACGGGGCAGGTAAACGTTAAAAGTTACTGTGAAATTGACAATTTCATCTGTTGACAATGGTTTTTTACTATAGTAGACTTTACGTTTGCTAATTCAATCAAACAGCTAACGGTCGTGGCTTTTTGGCTGTTTAAGTATTGAATTAGCGGGGGCCGTTAGCTCAGTAGGTAGAGCACCGGACTTTTAATCCGGGTGTCGAAGGTTCGAACCCTTCACGGCTCACCAATTACATGAGGCCTGTTCGTCTAGTGGTTAGGACAGTAGGTTTTCAACCTACCAACAGGAG
>CAZLME010000146.1:0-3096 GCA_964560595.1 uncultured Actinomycetota bacterium | reverse complement strand
CCATATCGGAAATATTTATAAGACGCAGCAGTAAAATTATCAGTCCAATGCTGACTACCAATTGGATAATAAAATTTAATCTGCGCTTCCTGCGTTTTAAAAAATTTTGGAGATTATGGATTATAAGGTTAAATCTGCGTTTCATAAGTTTAACGAGATTAAGATTGATTTGTTTTTTCAAATAATTCTAAAGTGTATTTGGCAGTTTCCCCCCAGTCGAATTTTTTTACATTTTTCAGTCCGGCTGTTATAAGTTTTTCCCTTAAATCTATGTTATTTAAAATATCATATATTGCCTGTTCTATTTCTTTATAATTATATGGATTTACTAATAATGCTGCTCCGCCAGAAACTTCCGGGGTACATCCTGTTATTGAACAGATTACCGGACATCCGCACGCCTGGGCCTCTAATAAAGGTATGCCGAAACCTTCGTATAAAGAGGGGAATATAAAACATTGAGCCAAATTATAAAGATAAGGAAGATCATCATCCGGGACAAACCCCAGAGTTATAATATTATTTTGTAGTTTAAGTTTTTTTATTAACTCCAGGTCTTTAGCATATTTCCACCTTTTAAATCCGGCTACAACTAACTTAACCGGAATTTTCTTTTTTATTGTGTTGAAGGCTTTGATAATATTTGAAAAATTTTTAAGTGGGGTTAGCCCACCCACAAAAAGTATATATTTCTCAGGGAGATTATATTTTTGCTTTATAGCAAGAAGATTTTCTATGTTTTTTATAACTTCAAATCTCTTATGATAGGATTCGTATATAACCTTAATTTTATTACTGCTTACTTTTAGGTATTTAATCATGTCGTTCTTACCTGTGTTTGTCATAACAATGATGGCATTTGCCCGGCGGCAATAGAGAGGTGTCATTATCCGGAAATATATATGGTCATACAATTTAAATACATTAGGCAGGGCAAACTGTTCCAATCCATGCATGGTGAATATCTTTTTTGAAGGGGCAAACAACGGAATGGACAATTTTGGATTAAAGATTATATCGATCTTTTCTGATTTCACTACTTTAGGAACGCCAATTTGATCCCAGAGCAGCTTATTTTGCATATCTATGACTATCTCTTTAACATTTTTATATTTAGAATAAGTACCCATTAAAGAGCGGGTATTATATAAAAAGACATATTCATTTTTTTTATCGATCTTTAGTAAATTTTCAATAATATTTTTGGTATAAACTACTACTCCTCCTAATTCGTTTATATGCCTCAGCATAATGCCTATTTTCATATAAATTTTCCTTTAAGCTTCTATGATCTTGACGGGAAAACCGCAAAGTTATATCAAGGTATATTCTATAAAATACAGCGCTCCACCAATTATACTGCCTCTTCCTTTCAGATTACAATCACTTTGTTGACATCGTTTTTAATATATATACAAGCAGTCTTATCCACCACTCCTATCAGGGTATCCAGTATTGTTCACAAGATTACGTAAGATTCTAAAAGATAATGGGATTGTCATATCCATGTCGGGAAACGCTAATCCATATGATAATGCAAAGATCGAATCATTCTTTAGGACCTTAAAAGTAGAGGAAATCTATATGTTTGAATATGAGACATATGCGGAAGTGCTTGAAAGAATTCCGTATTTTACCAGTCAAGTATACAATAGGAAAAGATTGCATTCTTTCCCGGGGTATATGTCTCCGGAAGAATTTGAAAATATAATTAATAAAAAAATGAAAGGGAATAAGTCTCATCAGCTGGTTTTGACTGGTTAACTCAGTGCCCAAGTTTTTGGGGTTCATATTAAAAATGTTCTATTTTGTGTATAATTAGTTAAAATTTTTAAACTGATTCTCATTTATTTAATTATTAAAATACGGAAATTTAAAAAATGAATATAGTGGTCACAGGCGGAGCAGGATTTATTGGTTCCAATCTCTGTGAAAGATTAATAAGTCTGGGATTAAAGATAATTTGTATCGATAGTTTCGATGATTTTTATGATCCTGTCATAAAAGAAGATAACATTTCGGAAATTGCCGATAGTAAATGTTTCAAACTTTACCGTTCTGATATAACCAGTCTTGGACAGATGGAGAAAATATTTTCAAAAAATAATATTGATATGGTGATCCATCTGGCGGCAAGAGCGGGTGTAAGACCGTCAATACAAAGTCCTCTTCTTTACGGAAGGATTAATATTCTGGGTACAATGAACCTGCTGGAATGCTGTAAAATATACAATATTACAAAATTCATATTTGCTTCCTCGTCATCTGTTTACGGTGGGAATAAAAAATTACCATTTTCTGAAGAAGATAATGTTGACTATCCCATATCTCCCTATGCCGCTACCAAGAAAGCGGGAGAACTTATCTGCTATACATATTATGACCTGTATAAAATATCAATTTATTGTTTTAGATTCTTCACGGTTTACGGCCCGCGTCAGAGGCCAGAAATGGCAATACATAAATTTACTCGACAGATACTGAAAGGAGAGGAAATAGAAATCTATGGGGACGGGTCTTCCTCAAGGGATTATACTTATATAGATGATGTGATTTCTGGCATTACAAAAAGTCTGAACACGGTAAAAGGTTTTGAGATTATCAATTTAGGCAATTCGAAAACAGTCAAATTATTAGATTTGATAAAATTAATAGAGACTGCTACAGGAGAGAAAGCAAGCTTGAAATTTATCGGCAGCCAGCCCGGCGATGTTTTTTCGACCTATGCCGATATTAGAAAAGCAGGAAAAATGTTAAAATATTTTCCTGAGACTGATATTGAGGAAGGTCTGATAAAATTTGTAAAATGGTATAAAGAAAAGAGAGAAGAAGGTTTGTTTAATGAGTGATGTTTCGAAAAAAGGCAAATCTGATATAGATCTATCTATTGTTATTCCTGTTTATAATGAAAGAGAAAGCATCGGAAAGCTTTATAATAATCTGAAAGAAACTCTTTCTAAAATGGATTTAAAGTATGAGGTATTACTTATAGATGATGGGAGCATAGACGGAACTTTCGATGAACTCTTAAAGGTGCACCGTAAAAATAAATTGTTTAAAATAATAAGATTCAGGAAGAATTTCGGACAGACATCT
>CAZLME010000145.1:0-3127 GCA_964560595.1 uncultured Actinomycetota bacterium | reverse complement strand
TCAATAGTAGTAAAAAAGCTTGGCCTTGCTAAAAAAGAATTTGATCTTGTTTTTGTTGGCAATGTGTTCAAGTGCGATAAATTTTTTAAGTCTGTATTAATGAAAGAAGTAAAGGCTAAATTTAAGAAAGTTAATTTTGAACCTCTTACGGAAAAACCAGTTCAGGTCGCTATAAAACTAGCGCTTGATAACATGTAACATTGGGCTATTTATAACATTTTATCTACGTTGTCAGAGTATAAATCTTTTCTTAATCTTCCCTTATAGTTTTAAATTTCCTATTATTAAGATATTATTATTTTAAGCTGTTATTTAAAAATATTATTTTTAAAACGGCCTGTCAGGAAAATTAAAACAAAATATTAAACACTAAATGTAAAGTAAAATAAAATATAAAGGTACTTTTAGTATATTTAAATTTATGATGAAAAAAGGATTATTTATAACTTTTGAAGGACTCGACGGGTCCGGAAAAACTACCCAGATAAAACTTTTAAACCGTTACCTTAAAAGCAAAGGCTTTGATGTAGTCCTTACCATAGAGCCGGGCGGAACAGAAATAGGCGGGAAAATAAGAAAGATTCTGCTGGCTAAGGGGAATCTGAATATATCACATAAAACTGAAACATTTCTTTTTCTGGCTTCACGGGCAGAGCTGACATCAAAGGTAATAAAACCGGCGCTAAAAGAAGGAAAGATTGTGATATGTGACCGGTTTTTTGATTCAACACTTGTTTATCAGGGTATAGCAAGAGGACTCGGTGAAAAACAGATTTTAGATATGAGCCTCTGGGCTACCGGCGGACTGGTACCCGATATAACTTTTTTGCTTTCAATAAAAGCAGGCAAGGGTGAGGAGAGAATAAGCGATGCGAATAGGAAAAAAGATAGGATTGAACTGGAAGAGGATGATTTCAAAGAAAAGATTTACAGAGGATATCTTGAGATTGCCAGGAAAAACAAAAAAAGATTTGTAGTTATAAATGGAGAGAAAAGCATTGAAAGAATTTTTGAAGAAATAAAAAGTAAGATCTGTATGAGCCTTGAAGATATGGGATGAAAATGCTGCAAAATTTTGATTTTTTAATTGATGATGATGTTAATCAATCAAGTATGAAATCACTTTCAAAGATGATAGAGAGTGATAACATCTCACATGCATATCTTTTTTACGGGAATAACATAGAACTGCTTTTTAGAATTGCACTGGAATTCTCAGCTTCTATTAATTGTGCGGATAACGGATGCGGAAAATGCCTTATCTGTAAAAATACAATCAAAGGTGTATACCCGAATGTTTTAATTGTGGAACCCGAAGGCAATATAATGAGAATAGAGGAAATAGCGAAACTACAGAAATTTATGGGATTGACTTCATATAATCCCGGTAAAAAAGTATGCATTATTAAAGAAAGCGAACTTATGAATCAGGAAGCGGCCAACAGACTGCTTAAAACCCTGGAAGATCCTCCAGACAGCAGCAGTATATTCATATTACTTACGGAGGATATATCGGTGATGCTCCCGACAGTCGTATCAAGGTGTCTTGTTTACGGCTGGAATTTCAGATTTGAAGAGAATAACCGGAATAAAACTGTTTTTGAGGCTATGGATAAATATCTGAATGAAGATATAAAAAAAATATTGGTGTATGGAGAAAATCATGGTGACATTAATGTTATATCCTTGAATTTAACACTGAAGATAATTGAAGTGCTTAAAAAAATGGAAGCTGCCGTTAAAATAGATCTTGAAAAAGAATTTATTGAAATAAAAAAAAGTGATTTTGATAAAAGTTACATAAATAAATATATTGAGGTTCTAAAATCAAAGCATAAAAGAAGGATAGGTAAATTTCATAATTTAGCTATAAGCAGAATTTTTGATATAATATCTGCCTGGCTTGAAGATATTATTGCTGTAAAATTTGGGGCGGGAGAAGAAAGCCTTAATTATAAAAAGAATTATTCTTTTATAAGTAAAAATGTTAAAAATGTTAAAATAGAAAAGATTTTTAAATTAATGAAAGTGATTGAAGAAAATAGGGGCTATCTTAATTATTCGATTAATTCTGAGCTGGCCCTTGATAATATTTTCCTTCAATTTCAGGATATATATAGATAGATAAGAGGCGAAAACCATGTCTTTGATTATAGGTATAATATTTGGGAAAAATGATACAGTGCATTACTATGACCCTGCCGGGATCAAGCTGGGGGTCGGGGATAAGATCATTTGTAACATAGAGGATGGAGCAAAGGAAATCGGAGAGGTCGTCGTACCTCCTGTTGATATAAGCGAAAGTGATATCATCGCTCCCTTAAACAGAGTAATAAGAAAAGCGACTTATTATGACCTATCTGTTGATGAGCTGAACCGTGACAAAGAAAAAAAAGGGTTTGAAAAATTCAACCAGCTGGCTAAAAAATATAAACTAAAAATGAAGCTTGTAAACGTGCACGTAATGTTTGATAAAAGCAAAATGATATTTTATTTTACCTCGGAAAAGAGGGTCGATTTCAGGGAAATGGTTAAGGAACTTGCAACTTATTTCAAAATGAGGATAGAACTGCGGCAGATCGGTGTAAGGGATGAAGCAAAAATAGTAGGGGGCCTGGGTCCCTGCGGAATGAATCTTTGCTGTAAGAGTTTTTTAACTGATTTTGAGTCGATTTCCATAAAAATGGCCAAAGACCAGAATCTTCCTTTAAATCCATTTAAAATATCAGGTGTCTGTGGAAGGTTGATGTGCTGTCTTAAGTATGAATACGATTCGTATAAAGAATTTATTGAAAATGCACCTGAAAGGGGAATAAAAGTAAAGTGCAGCGATGGCTGCGGCGGAGTATGCGGGTATGAACCTTTAAAGAAATCCATAATTGTGGAGTTTGATAACGAAACAAGAAAATCCATCCCTCTTTCAGAAGTTGAGATTACAAATGAGAGAGTAAAAATCAAAGGTGATACTGCAGAAGAAAGTGATACTGAAAACGGTAATAAGATTGATATGAAAGATGATGAAGAAGGGGAAAAAGAAGAAGACAATTGAAAATGCCGGATAATTTAATTAATTGCCGATGTAGCTCAACTGGTAGAGCAGCTCATTCGTAATGAGCAGGTTACCGGT
>CAZLME010000144.1:0-3155 GCA_964560595.1 uncultured Actinomycetota bacterium | reverse complement strand
GCATGAAGTCGCTAGAGCCTGTGCCCAGCAAACCCAGTGTTCGCGTCGGGAGCACATCGGCGCTTCCGATTTTGTATAACGTGAACCGCCTCACGGAATACTGGTTGCTTATGCCAGGCTTGACCGCGTTCCACATTGCCGTCATGTAGGCTTCCCAGTCGTCGGCCGCGTCTTCATCGTCTAGATCGCCAGCATCAAGGTATTGGGCAAAGTAGACGTTGCTCGTAATGTGTGTTTCGGTCGGCGTGGCGCAGATTGTAGAACACCGAAGCACATCGTACTGATTTATCGTCATATGAGCACCCCACTTACTAACAAAGAGCGAAAGAAGAAGCCGAAGGGTGTTCACTGTCCTGGTATCAGTAACACCCTTCGGCGCTTGGTTACACTACCTACTTGCCCGCCGCCTTATCGAGTAGCTGTTCTGCAAATTCACGGTGCTGCTCGCCGTTTTGCATGATCCACTGCTCGACAGTGGGTTTCAACAGGTCGCGGATAGCGTCACTGTCTCGATTGGTCCTGCGAAGCTGCTCACCCCACTTGGTCAGTCGAGTAGAAAGCGCACTTCGCACTCGCGCGCTTGTTCCCTGATGGGTTTTTTCCTCGCTCATGCTATGCTCCTGCGCCAATTTTGCGCGTGTTCATGGTGCTGACCAACAGACTGGTGAGCACGTTCACGATGTCGGTTTTCGTGGTCTCTTCCGGCGTGGTTGGGAGGCGGTACCCGACGATTTTGCCGCCTTCTTCAACTGGCAGGCGCTTGATGAGTACCGGGTACCAAATCGGATCCTCGATGATGAGGCCTCCGTTGATCGGTTCCAGAAGCTCTGCGTCAAGCTCCCCGATTGCAGTGATCGTTCCCTCTTCGGAGATTACGCCGTCTTCGGCCATCGCTTCAGTGACGCCCGCGATGCGCTTGCCGCCGCTTTTGATAGCGCGGCTGTTCGACGTAAACTTTGTACTGAGAGTGTTGAACGTACTCATCACGCTCACGCCTGTGCCGGTTCCTGGTTCATCCGAAGGCACAATACCGAAATCCTCAGGGTCGTAGAGGTTCAACGCGCGGATCTCGACATGTGTCAATTGGTCAGACTGAACGGGCACAAGAAACGGGACTTTCTGGTCGTTAAACTCCCATGCCAGAACCTCCGCGATTTTGTCGCCCATGAGCGGGACAATGATGTCCCGTTGTTCGTAAAAGTAGATGTTCAGAACCGTCTGACCAAGTAGGCTCTGCACATCAATCACCTGGTAAACATCACCAACAGCCATCGTTCACTCTCCTATGAAACAAGAAACGTTGTCATCTAGTCTAGCTCGTTTTGCGCAGAAATGCAACCCAGCCAGCCAAGTAATTCGTCGGCCGTCAGTACCCCTTCAGCTATGAGTTTCTGCAAACTCGGCACCACGGCGGTCACAACCCAGCGCAGTGTACCCGCGTTCTCCAGCGCACCCTTACGCCGGATTTTAGGCTCTGCTGGCTGTGTGGCGTCAGGCCAGTACAACACATCGATACCTAGTCTCTTCATCGCCCCCGCCACCACTTCGCGCGCAAGATCGTTTTTGACGTGTTCTGCAACCTTAGGCGAGTAGGGTTTTCTGTACACAAACTCGGCGCGCGTGACGCCAGCACGGGGATGAGGTTCCGCATAGCAGTAAATGCGACAGAAGCGATCAGATTTCATGCTGCCGATGTACTGCGTTTCTCCAGTCGGACTTATGAAGCGCGCATGTGTTAAGGATGATGATAGGTCAATGCCCCCGATCACCTGGTCTACGGTCACGTCGCCGTCTATGTAGTCGATTGCCACGTCGATCCTGGTACACGTTTCGTAAGTCTCGCCGATTAGCCCCTGAAGCAATCCAGCCTCGCGTAGCTGGGCGCAACCAGTACCGCTTAGCTCCACTAGCCAGGTCGCGTGTTCCAGCGCGTAAAACAGCCGCGCGCCCGCAAGTTCGCTTTGTATGCTGTCAGGATACAGCCCGCGACCGTTGGCGAGTATGCTGTTGGTGAAAAGAAATCGTACCGCGTTGACGCTGGCGGTCTTCTTGTCGGCCAACAATTCGCGCACCAACACATAGGTCGGCTTTAGGTCACGTTGCCACAGGCTACCGCCTACGTCATACGAGAATGAATACCAGTCAACGGCTACATATGTGTTCATTGGAGTGCCCCTTTCTGTATAGGTTATGTGGACAGAACTTGTACAAGTGGCTTAAAAAGCGAACTGCTACCCCCCTGTAAGCGGGGGGTAGCAGAAGATCAACTCTTTCGGCACGAAGGCAAACCTATACAGCCTGTTCCTCCAACGTCGCCCAGGCGTAATGTGCATTGTCCGACATGTATCCCTTTCCGTTCGCCTGCGCCGCGTCGGGGCGGTTGTCGGGTCCATCGAACACGACGAATGTCATTTGACGTGGGCGGGGGCGAAACGGTTTAAGCACAACCGATGTTGAGAGCCGTAACTTGCCCAGCGCCAACCACGCCAAGAACGTAACCTGCTGGTACTGCACGTGCAATTGCCATCCTACCCGTACCGATGAAATTGGACCTTTTCTATAGTCAATCGGGCTGTCATCGCGCCAACAGCGCACGATGTCGGCCAGGTCCGCCCATAAGCGGCGTACCGCTGCCAGCGCCGTCAACCAGAGCAGAGCCTTAATTAAGAAGCCCAGTCGCCTGTACACGTTCTTCATTGTCGATGTCTCCTGTCTGAATTCTCTTGGAAGATCCGCTTCGTAGTCGAGAAGGCCAACCTTACCGGTCGTGTGGGGCCTTACATGGTCGATCATCATCTTTCATTTCCCTTCTTTTAGAGGCGTCTGCGTGATAGCCCAATAGCCTGTACGCTGACAGAGTTCGTCGTGAAGGGGTGCCAGGTACCCCTTAGGTATGACCACACGCCAGGCTGCCAGGACGTGCCCCCGCCGCCCCCGAAAGGCGCAATCCACAGATCCGCGTAAGCCTGTATCGCGCCGATGACACCGCTCGACACGACGCCTTTTTCGTATGCTCCCTCCCCAAAACCAAACAGAAATTTCCGCCCAACGGTACGACGCCTGCCAGTCCTCGCAAGAACCTGCTGCGCCGTGATAATAGGCATGAAGTCGCTAGAGCCTGTGCCCAGCAAACCCAGTGTTCGCGTCGGGAGCAC
>CAZLME010000143.1:0-3183 GCA_964560595.1 uncultured Actinomycetota bacterium | reverse complement strand
TCTTATTTTCCCTTCTTTTATAAAATCATTCAAAAAATCAATTATTTCTTCAACAGGCTTGCTTTCATCGTCCCTATGCAAGAAATATATATCAATAAAGTCTATTTTAAGAGATCTTAAACTTTCATTAAGATCTGTATATACTTCTTTTTTCGAAATACGAGAAACATCTAATGATGAAAGATCAGGATGACCGCCTTTTGTACCAATAACCAATTTATTTCTTATTTTTCTCTTTTTAATCCAATTACCTAATTCAATTTCACTTATGTTTGTTTTTTCGGGAAGCCATTTACCGTAAAGATTTGCAGTATCAATAAAGTTACCACCTAACTCAAAATACTTATCGAAAATTTTTATGCACATTTCAATATTGTCTAAATCACTAAATGCCATCCCTCCCATGCATATTACTGATACTTTTAAATCAGTTTTTGGAATAATAACATATCTCATAAAAACCTCATTTCTCTTCAGTCTGCATATATCCTATGAAAGCCATATATGGTTGACGGGTATGTATACATGAATAATCGCCTATCATAAATACCCATCAGGAACTTTAATATATTTACAGATATCTTTATTATTTTTAAGTTCGTCAATTTCATCTTTATTTAAAAGTCTACCCGTGTCTCTTTCTTTATTCACAATACAAAAAAAGCCAAATGGTTCTTGGTCCATATTAATAAGCTGATGCGCCACTATTTCAGGAATAACAAATAAATCAAACTTATTAGCATGATATATCTTGTTTTTAATAAGAACTTTGCCAGTGCCCCTTGCAATAATGACAATGTAGACATACTTATGTTTTTCTAGATTAGTAAATCCATCCTTTTGGCACTCGAAATATCTTAATTCAAAGTCCACACCGCTTGCAGCAGAAATAAAATTTTGTCTCATAACATTTGCACTGAACTCTTTAATACCATTATTTTTGTATTTGACCTTTGGGATAGAATCCCATTCGAATTCTTTAAATAAATAATATACTTTATTTTGCATTTTCGCATCTTAAATACTATCTATCAAACGCTAATCAATTCTTTAATCTTTAAACTTAAAACGCTTTACTTCAACTCTGTACTATTTTATTAATACATCCGGCCTTTTAATATTTAAACCATTTAAACTGATATCTAACATGGGCCAATTCCCTGTAGAAGTTAAGAATTTTGGTCCAGAGTTTATAACGATAAATGTATCCTCGTATTTCATCCCGTCAATCACTGGATTCCAGGCAAAAGCCTGATTTTCCTGTACTACTTCCTTTGTAGATAGATTTGTAAAATAAGATCTCAGTTCATAACCAGTTGGCCCCCTCTGATAATGATGTTTCCAATACCCGTCATCTCCTGTTTCACTATAGACTTTAATTCCTTTTGCTAAAACATTGCAAGCAAGTTCATTAGGTTTGGTGTTTAAAATGTATACCGCATCAACTTTTGCCACAGCATCCTGCTTTTTTCTTAATTCATCAGGTATTGCACCAAAGAAAACCAATCGGCTAAATGCAACCATAAGACCCCACTTCATTGTCATAATTACAAAAATCAAATTTCTCTCTAGCTTCTTGCCAACAGTCAATGGGTGCTTGAAATTTAATGCTCTTTCATCATCCGCTATCATCATTACAATTGGCCTTATTCCCTTTTCTAAAAGCGATTCCTGAGACTTTGCCAGTATTTGAAATTCACTTTGCCCCCTCTCCACATTTTTTGCGACTGCTTCTATACTTAAGGCACTCTCTCTTCCGAGCCATTCGAATCTTTCAATTTCTTATTTACAAAGAACATATTTTAATCTGTTAAACTCAATATCTACCGGTATTGTGTTTTTAACTGGCATATCTGAAGCAACTTTGCCTATTTCTACCAAACTTTTTAATTTTTCTTCTAAGCTCTCTTCATACCATTCATAATCCATAATCTCAACATCTAAATCAATTGCTATTTCGTCAATCATTATTTTTTTTCAGCATTAATACAAAGAATATACAACTTCTTCTTAGTGATTAGAAAACTCGCTACTCCATTCTCCACAATTTCTGGTCCATGAACATCTTTTCCTCCGGTTATCCATGCAAAATTCGTAGCTTTATTTAATAGAACACCTTCCAATCTCTTTTCATCAATATATTCCCTAACTTTGGCAACTTTTTTTTAACCTCATTACTCATTTTAGCTATAGTAATTGTCCTTTCTTAAATAATATTTTTTTAAAAAACTTTTACATATTAAATTGAACTCTTCCAATCAAATCATTTTGCAACTCGTGAGAAAGCGAAGTGAACAAAGCGCTATACCCAGCTATTCGTATCATCAAGTCAGGATACTTTTCAGGAATCCTTTGAGCATCAATTAAAATATCATTATCTACTACGTTAAACTGTATATATGCACCTTTCTTCTTGGAAAGTGTTTTAATAATGGCAGCCACTCTATGTTTTCCTTCTTTTGTTGTTAATGTTTGCTTTGCCAATCTAATATTTAAAATGGCTCCTTTTTGAAACCAGATGCTTGGCATTTTCCCAACTGAATTTATTACTGCAGTTAGCCCTAACCGTTCTGTTCCATTACAAGGTAATATCCCATTATTTAATGGTTCTTTAGCTTTTCGACCGTTAAGTAATGCTCCAACTATAAGTCCAAAAGGAATATTGCCGGTAACAGAACTCAGGCTTAATTCATAACAAGCCGGGATCGGTCCTTTTTTATAATGTGAATTTTTAAAATTATTATGATAGCTTGACCCTAAAAAATCCTCTATTTTGTATGCCCATAAATCCGCTTCATCATCATCATTACCAAACTTAGGACATCTATTTACTAAAAGTTGTTTTATTTCTTCACCAGTTGGAACTGTACCCATACCCTCGAAATTAGTTTTTATAGCATGAAATAACTGTTTATTGTTTATAATTCCATTTTTAAATACCACATAATCTATTGCGGCCAAGACAATCTGCTACTGTATTCGTTCCGACTACAGGCCCACCCAGGGTAATAGCAGTTGCTGATACATTTGATGACTGATGTTGTGATGATTATATGAATTTCTAAACCAAATATGATTTCTAAGGGTTTTACCCTGCTTAAAAAATAGGCTAAAGACGGCTCCGGCTAAGTTATTTAAGTTTTCCGCCCGCTAACTTTTCCTAGATTTTATATTTTTAATACT
>CAZLME010000142.1:0-3229 GCA_964560595.1 uncultured Actinomycetota bacterium | reverse complement strand
CTCTTTATTACTTCTCTTCTTCCTTATTCCAGTATCTTTGTAACACTGCCTGCTCCAATAGTCCTTCCGCCTTCACGTATGGCAAATCTCTGGCCTTCCTCCATGGCTATTGGAGATATAAGGTTTATTTCCATTTCCGTATTATCTCCCGGCATTACCATCTCTACTCCTTCAGCAAGGCCTATGGTCCCGGTGACATCAGTGGTCCTGAAATAAAACTGCGGCCTGTATCCATTAAAGAAAGGCGTATGGCGTCCTCCTTCATCTTTGGAAAGAACATAAACCTGGGCTTTAAAATGAAAATGCGGAGTAATTGAAGCTGGTTTTGCCACAACCTGTCCTCTTTCAACATCTTCTTTCTGTATTCCTCTTAAAAGAAGCCCTACATTATCTCCTGCCTGGGCTTCATCTAAGAGTTTTCTAAACATCTCAACACCCGTTACAACTGTCTTTTGTATTGCGGGTCTTATCCCTATTATTTCCACCGTATCCTGAAGGGCTATCTTTCCTCTTTCAACCCTGCCGGTAACTACGGTGCCACGGCCTGTAATCGAGAATATATCCTCTATGGGCATAAGGAACGGTTTGTCTACATCCCTTTCAGGGGTCTTTATGTAACTATCCACTTTCTCCATGAGCTCTAAGATTGCTTTACAGTCGGGACAGTTTGCCTTATCTGTACATGTGCAGTTCATAGCCTTTAAGGCCGAGCCTTTTACTACGGGTATCTCATCTCCCGGAAACTCGTATTCGGTAAGGAGGTCCCTTACTTCCATTTCAACAAGTTCAATAAGCTCGGGGTCATCTACCATATCCACTTTATTTAAGAATACTACAATGTAGGGAACCCCTACCTGTCTTGCCAGGACTATATGCTCCCTTGTCTGGGGCATGGGGCCGTCTGCTGCAGATACTACAAGGATAGCTCCATCCATCTGGGCTGCTCCTGTAATCATGTTCTTTACATAGTCTGCGTGGCCGGGGCAGTCGACATGGGCATAGTGGCGGTTTGCTGTCTCATATTCTACGTGTGCAATGGCAATGGTTATGCCTCTTTCCTTTTCCTCGGGGGCATTGTCTATGGAATCAAATGACCTTTCCTCTACGTTTAGACCTGTGCTTTTTAAGCATCTTGTAATAGCAGAGGTCAGGGTCGTCTTGCCATGGTCCACATGGCCTATAGTCCCTACGTTTATATGAGGCTTTGTCCTTTCAAATTTTTGTTTAGCCATAATATATCCTTTCTTTGTTTTGAATTTGATTTCTCATATTTATATATTTATAAGTTATACTGCAATTTTACTTCCCTTAAACTTTTCTATAATCTCATCAGCTATTCTGGCAGGTGTAGATTCATATTTTTTAAACTGCATGGTGAAAGTAGCGCGCCCCTGGGTTTTTGACCGTAAATCTGTAGCATAACCAAACATTTCCGCAAGGGGCACATCTGCTTTTATAACTCTGTTTTTATTCCTTAACGTTACCGATGATACTTTTCCTCTCCTCGAATTAAGATCACCTATAACTTCTCCCATATATTCATCGGGAACAACTACCTCTACATCCATTACCGGCTCCAGCAAAATAGGAAAACATTTCTTCATAGCCTCCCTGAAAGCTTTTGAAGCTGCGATTCTGAAAGCCATTTCAGAAGAATCAACTTCATGATAGGATCCATCCAGAAGTGTAGCTTTAATATCAACAACCGGATATCCTGCTATCTCTCCACTCTGCAATGCATCTTCTATCCCCATTTTAATTGGCTTAATGAAATCCTTTGGTATAATTCCACCTTTTGTTTTATCCTCAAATTCAAATCCTCTGCCATACTCATTTGGTTCAAAATGGATTATTACATGTCCGTATTGACCTCTTCCACCGCTTTGCCTGATATACTTACCTTCAACCCGGGCATCCCTGGTTATTGCTTCTCTATAAGATACCTGAGGTTTACCCACGTTTGCCTTTACGCCAAACTCACGCAGCAATCTATCTACTATTATTTCAAGGTGCAGCTCACCCATCCCGGAAATAATTGTCTGTCCGGTTTCACTGTCAATCTCCATTTTAAAAGTTGGGTCTTCCTCCGTTAATTTTGAAAGTGCATTAGCCAATTTTTCCTGATCTATTTTTGTCTTCGGTTCAATAGCAATAGATAATACCGGTTCGGGAAAATTGATTGACTCATATATAATAGGTTTATTCGGATCACATATAGTATCACCAGTATTTATATTTTTTAAACCTACTACTGCCACTATTTCTCCGCAGTGAGCTTCCTTGATTTCTTCTCTACTATTAGCATGCATTTCCAGTAACTTGCTTATTCTGTTCTTTCCCCCATTATTTGCGTTTAATACCTGGTCTCCAGTTTTTAAGGTTCCGGAATAAATTCTTAAGTAACTTAATCTTCCTACAAATGGATCAGTGGTTATTTTAAATATCAAGCCCGAAAAAGCTTCATTATCACCTACTACTCTATTAATTTCTGTTTCATTATCCGGATTAACCCCCCTGGGTGAAGGAACATCCACGGGAGATGGGAGATACTCTACCACCCCGTCCAATAGAGGCTGCACACCTTTATTCTTAAAAGCAGCTCCGCATAGTACTGGAACACCATTAACATTAATGGTTATTTCTCTAATAGCTTTTTTTAACTCATCTTCGCTTATTTCAATATTTTCAACATATTTATTTAAAATATAATCATTATAATTAGCAATATTTTCAATAAGTTCCTGCCTGTATTTTTCGGCAACAGATTTAAGTTCTTCAGGTATATCTTCATAATCAAACCTGATACCCATTTCATCCTTATATACAATCGCTCTCATACTGATAAGATCGATTATCCCCACAAAATCTTCCTCTTTACCTATTGGAATCTGTACCGGAAGAGGGTTTGCTCCGAGTTTTGTTTTAATCATATCCAGCACATAAAAGAAATCTGCTCCGCTCCGGTCCATTTTATTGATAAATGCAACCCTCGGAACATTATATTTGTCAGCCTGTCTCCATACGGTTTCAGACTGCGGTTCTACTCCTCCAACCGCACAGAATATGGCAATCATACCATCGAGTACACGAAGGGATCTTTCAACCTCTACTGTAAAGTCAACATGACCGGGTGTATCAATGATATTTATTTTATTGTCTTTCCACAAACATGTTGTTGCTGCAGAAGTAATGGTGATTCCTCTCTCTTGCTCCTGTATCATCCAATCCA
>CAZLME010000141.1:0-3290 GCA_964560595.1 uncultured Actinomycetota bacterium | reverse complement strand
ATCTCTATGAGCCAACGCATTTACAACAGCCTCATCAACTGCGATTGAAGGTAATTCCCTTTCTTCTTTAAATCCCCCATCCAGCTTTCTTTTTTGATAAGTCTTGAAGAATAAGGAATTCTTAATAAAACTGCGAATATCCCTAATCTGTTTTGTAATAGAACCCGTAAAATCTTTGTCAAATGTTATTAATGATGCTTCAGGTTGTTCTTCTAGGGGCGCTTCATAATTCAACACCCTTACAATAGCATCCGGGAATACTCGCTGTGGATTCTTTGCAAAGAATAGATATCCGGCATTTGTAAAGAACGAATTCCCATTCTCCCTAACGACAGCACCAGCCTGATACAGCACTTCTTCATCTGTATATTCATAAGTTGCACCATTCAGGAAAACTCTGCGGAACTGCTCCAATACTTCCTCATCAACATCCGGTATTTCAAATGGACAACAGACTGTTTTCTCGAATTCGAGAATATGTTTGTCCCGCCTGATGCGATCTTTACCATTATCATCTAATTGCAGATTTTGGGGCCCTCTTCTTTCCCAGGCACGTCGTGAGTTACCGGTTGTTTCGCAGAGTGATCGCTTGCTGTAGGGGACATATATCAAGCATATCTTATTATCATGGCCATCGACAGCTTTACAATCAATAAACTTCGCTTGAGCAGATTGGCCCACGAGTTTTTCGTTAATATTTGTTAAGGAGTTGCATTGACTCTCATTGAGGTGAGAGGTGCCTTTTATCGAGCCACTAGAGGATATGCCTATAACAATCAATCCACCATCAGCATTTGTGTTAGCAAACGCCGACACACACTCAGTTACTTGATTGCGAAGTCCAGTTAGCTGACTTGATGATAATGCTCCATTTCCATCCAGTCTGCCTGCCTCTTTACGATCAAAATGTTGGCCTTCGAAATCACTGTCATTATTAACTGTTAAAAAGTCCCAGTGACCTCCAGGATTATCATATACTTCCTTAGGAAGTGGCATTTAAATACTCCGCTGGCAATAGCAAATCAAGTGTTCTCGACACTTACACATCATACACTTTCAAGACTTCGTCGCCGTAGTGGTTGATTACTTTGATGGCGATTTTGCCTGTTTCCGGTTTTGGGAATGGGCGGCTCTTGGTGCTATACAAAGTCTCCCATGCTTCTTCGTTTATCTCAGCCTTCAAAGCCTTTTGAAGTTTCTCATATGGTTTGTCTCCGCCGGTGAAATAGGCGTGGCGAACAAAAAAGCTCTCGCCATTGTATTCTGTATCTATGAACCAGCAAGCTATATCATTAGTAGAAGAACTTCGGATTTCGCCGGTGGTGGGATCATAAACATCGACACCCAATATCTCGACCGAGATATTGTCATCCTTTTCTTTGCTAACTTTCAAGTCGGGTTCTCCGAATATCATAAAGAGATTGCCCGCCCCGGTCTTTTTGAGAAGCTCATCGCCCATAGCCAAGTCAGGATTCATACGAGTAGGTAAGACCATAAGTTGGCCGTATCGCTTAGCCTCTTCTGACACATGTGGGTCGAACGCAAAGCCGCAGACGACTAAAACATCGTATCCGACACCTAAGACTGCTTCTTTTGCGGCTTCTTTGACTTGTTGAGGCCCGACTGTTCCATGTTCTGGGCCAATTGAAACCGCTATCCGTTTGGTTTTTCCATCTTTGTCAGTGAATTCACCAGTAGCGTGAATCCATGTTCCCGCGAATGCATCAAGAAAGTCGAATTTTAGGCGCTCATTTTTAACAGTGTTCTGAACACCAGCCTTGCGAAGATTGTCAATGATGATATTGGCAAAGTTGTTTGTAGAATCACTCTTGGCGTCTTCTTCTGCATCCGATGCATCATTATCTAAGGCTAATACCCTATGCGGAGATAGACTTTCGACAGTTAGTGGGCCAGTGACGCGTACTTTCTTATTATCTACACATGGATTATCATATAGAAGTAGATGGTCTGCATGGCGTAATATTGCTTTATCAATATCTGTCCTATCCATATCATCTGCAATGTCTGGATTGCTGATTATTGACTTTAGCGTTATATGAGGAACTCTATTGTTTACAAATCCCATTCGTATATCGTTATCATAAGTATTCTCGGTAAAGGATTTACCAGTTAGTGCGGATTCTTTCATCGCACCTTCCTTAGAGTCCAATAATAAATAGTACGGATATTGGGCAGTCATTACGCGAGCTCTGGCCAAAGCCAATGCTACACGACTGGAATCTATCGTTATCCACCGACGCCCCCAATTCTCGGCAACAAAAGCTGTTGTACCACTTCCGCAGGTTGGGTCTAAGACAATGTCTCCTGGGTCAGTACACATTAACATGCATCTTTGAACGACCAAAGGCGATGTTTCCACAACGTAACTCTTATCTCGCGCACCGATTGTGTCAGGCCAATCAGTGGTTAGTTTCGCGAAATCAGCTCCTTCTTCATAAAGCACTTTGCGTAGATATTGTCCCTCTGGCTCAATCTGATTAGTGCTGATTAGCTTTTTCATTCCTTCTGGATTGGTTGGCCAGCATTGACCCTTCGCCGGAAGCCACTCTTTGCCCTGATAGGTCACTGGAAATACGGCTTCCTTATTGAAAGATGCGGGCCACAGAGAGACTAAACGAAAACGCCTTGCACCTTTTGGAGGGATATAACCGGCATCAATCTGTTCTTTTGTGAGTTTTATTCTTGTGCCATTTTCTAGCTCAAAGTTTTGCCAATGAAAATCAGTCGAGTAGTCCTTCTTTTGATAGAGCTGATGATATTTGTTTTGTCCTGCTTCGTAGTCCTTAGTGAACCACAACAGATAGTCGCCCATTCTTTCTAAATAGGTCGCACCTAAAGGCATTGTTTTCTTTCTAAACCTGACTTGGGCAACAAAATTATCGCTTCCGAACACTTCATCTAACGCATTTCTGACTAAATGAACATTTTCGTCACCGATTTGGACGAAAATGCTTCCGGACTCTGTCATCAGTTCCCTGCTAATTACAAACCTATCTCTCAAATATGCTAAATAGGAATGAATTCCAAGTTTCCACGTGTCTCTGAATGCGCGAATTTGCTCAGGCTGTCGCGTCATATCCTCTGCTTTGCCATCTGATATTTTATTCTGTCGCGTTGACACCTGCCAATTTGAATCAAAGTTAATGCCATAGGGAGGATCAAAATACACCATCTGTACCCTTCCCTTAAGCCCCTCTTTTTCAGCAAGGCTATTCATAACAAGTAACGAATCGCCAAGGATTAGTCTGTTAGTCCAGTTGGATTCATGA
>CAZLME010000140.1:0-3293 GCA_964560595.1 uncultured Actinomycetota bacterium | reverse complement strand
AATATTTAGTATTAGCCTTCCTTTCGGAAGGTTATCCTAATCTCTAAGGCAGATTGCCTACGCGTTACTCACCCGTTCGCCACTGACTTTGTAAAAGTGTTGCCACTTCTACATTGTCCGTTTGACTTGCATGTATTAAGCACACCGTTAGCGTTTGTCCTGAGCCAGGATCAAACTCTCAAAAAATTCAATATTAGAATATATTTTGCTTAAAGAAACTTACACTATTTAGTTCTCAAAGAACACAAAAATAACCTGCAGAAAAATAACATACCAGAGTTTAATTGTCAATAAAAAAATAGAAGTTTTCAAATGACAGAAACTGCTTATGTATCTCTCTTTTGGTAATTCTTATTTAGCGTAGTAGATTATAGCATTAAGACAATATAAGTCAATAGCAGTTATTATGGTGCTTTTTTAATTTTAAAATTTATTTTTTTTCTTTTGCACTATCTTTCTTGTCTCTTTTGCCGGTATTTAAATTTAGCATATTTTTTACTTTTTCTTCAATCTCATCCATTACCTTTGTATTCTGAGCCAGGTACATTTTTGCATTTTCTCTGCCCTGCCCTATTCGTTCATTTTTATAGGAATACCATGACCCGCTTCTCTCAAGAATTCCCAGCTCTGCGCCAACATCAATTATGCTGCCTTCTTTTGATATACCTTTTCCATACATTATATCGAATTCCGCAGTCTTAAACGGAGGAGCAACTTTATTTTTAACTATTTTGGCACGCACTCTATTTCCTATAGCCTCGGTTCCGCTTTTAATGCTATCAATTCTTCTTATATCAATTCTTACTGAGGAATAAAATTTTAATGCTCTGCCTCCTGGTGTTACCTCCGGATTACCGAACATAACTCCTATTTTTTCCCTCAGCTGATTAATGAAAACTACTGAAGTTTTAGTTTTGCTTACTGTTCCGGTTATTTTCCTCAAAGCCTGCGACATCAATCTTGCCTGAAGTCCGACATGAGTATCTCCAATTTCACCCTCCAGTTCCGCTTTAGGCACAAGAGCAGCTACAGAATCGATAACTATAACATCAAGTGCACCGCTTTTTAATAATATCTCACATATTTCAAGAGCCTGTTCTCCATTATCAGGCTGAGAAAGAAGAAGTTCTTCGATATTAACACCTACATTCCTCGCGTAGCCAGGATCAAGCGCATGTTCAGCATCAATAAAAGCTGCAATACCCCCCTCTTTTTGAGCATTAGCTATGATATGTAATGCAAGGGTTGTTTTTCCAGAAGCTTCCGGACCAAAAATTTCTGTTACTCTTCCCCTTGGTATTCCCCCGATCCCCAGCGCTATATCAAGTTCCAGTGAATTTGTTGATATACAGCCAATATCTGACAGCAGACTCTTTTCACCCAGCCTCATTATGGCACCGCCGCCATATTGCCTTTCAATTTGAGATACAGTATTTTCTATGATTTTTTCCCTGTCCATATTAAATCCTCCAGATAAACATTATTTCTAAAAATAAAATAATAAATAATAACCATATGTGCTTATGCTCACTAGCACATTATAACATATTAATAATAATTTTAAATAAAAAAATATTTATTAAGATTTTTTTATTTTAAATTAAATTTATTAATAATAATATGATCAGCTCCATCCGGTCTAAGCCGGCTTTCAAATAATGTAATTTCCATGCAATTCAGAGTGATGTTTAAAAATTTTTCTTGACCCGCTATTAACTCTCCTATATTCTTCCTGTTCTTTAATCTGGCAATAGTTATATGTGGAGAAAATTTTCTTTTTTCTCTTTCTATCTTAATTTTGCTGAGATTATTTTCAAGTTCATTATAAATTTTGCATATTTGCTCTCCACCCTTATCAACTTCTAAAAATACGACTCTCGCGTTTCCCGGATCCGGAAATGCATTTATTTTTCCACTTACTCCATATTTAAATTTCTCAAATAAATCCGCTGTTATTTTTATGGCCTCTTCCATTCTCCCTATTTTATTAATATCTATATCTCCTAAAAATTTTAAAGTTATATGGATATTCGGAGCAGGCACTATTCTTATATATCTGTCCTTTACCAGCAGTTCCATTGCTAAATTATATATATTGTCCTTTAATACTTCCGGGATATTTACGGCTATAAATAATCTTTTTTTAAATTCATTTTTATTAAAATCAGTTACATTATCTCTTTTTTTAAGCATCTCTCATTTATAGATTTTCTTAATTCATTTAATATAAATTGTGCGGTCCTGAATTTAATCTCACCCCTGTTACCCTGGAAATTTTTCTCATATATTTTTTCATAACAGTCCGGTCCCAGTATGCAGCAGTAAACCAGGCCAATTTTTTTATTTTCTGCCTCCGGTCCCGCATAGCCTGTCACACTTAATGAATAATCAGAATTAAAAATTCTTTTTACTTTCTTTGCCATTTCTATACATACTTCCCGGCTTACAGCACCATATTTTTCAAGAATACTCTTACTAACGTTAAGCAATTCGACTTTCGAATAGTTTGAATAAGATACTATTCCACCTAAAAAAAACTCTGAACTTCCTGGCGTATCAGTCAAAATACTGCTTATAAGGCCTCCAGTTATCGATTCCGCTATACTGATAGTTAAATTACTACCTGCTCTTTTAATAGTTTCCTTCAGATTATCAGAAATCAGGCTATTATCTTTTCCATAAAAACAACTTCCAATCTTTTTTAAAATTTTTTTTTCAATCTTCCTTAAATTCTTACCGGCTTTCAAAATATCCATTGCTTTTGCCACCAGTATCATCTTTATTAAGCCTGGGTTAGCCGTAATACCTATCTGAACATTAATTTCTTTAGCTTCGTTAACAATTTCTTTTACCTTTTCTTCTATTTCTGTTTCACTGATGTCAGTAGTAAGAAGTATCGATTTCTTTATCTTAAACCCTTTTTTCTTTAAATCTTTTTCAATTATTTTTTTCAAAAAAGGTTCGATATCCTCCTCAAACATATTTCTCATTTCTTTCGGAACTCCCGGCATGCAAAATAAAATTTTTCTATTACCCGACATTACTCTGAATCCTGAAGCACTTCCTATTTTTGGTTTAATCGGAAAGGAACCTTCAGGAATATAAGATTGCCTGAGTAATCTCTCTGTAATCCTTTTATTCTTTATTTTTCTTATAAACTTCAAGCTTGTCTCATCAAGGCTTTTATCTCTTATAAGCTTTAGTTTTAATACTTGTGCAACCGCTTTTCTGGTTATATCATCATCTGTAGGGCCCAGCCCTCCATTTATTATTATTAAATCACTGTATCTCAG
>CAZLME010000139.1:0-3301 GCA_964560595.1 uncultured Actinomycetota bacterium | reverse complement strand
TTATGCTAAATATTTCTTCTTCATCTCCGGGTGACCACGAGAGTATTGAAAGGTAGTTTGCCATAGCTTCTGCCAGATATCCTTCTTCCCTGAATTGAGAAATAGTTGTAGCTCCGTGTCTCTTGCTCAGTTTTGAACCATCCCCCCCGAGTATCATAGACAGGTGTGCAAAAAAGGGCAATTTAAATCCAAGGTTTTCAAACAATAAGATTTGTCTTGCTGTATTGGTTATATGATCTTCACCCCTTAGAACATGTGTTATTTTCATATCACCGTCATCCACTACAACTGCAAAATTATAGGACGGAGTACCGTCGGATTTAAGAATTATAAAATCTCCGATGACATCTGATTTAAAGGTTATATTCCCCCTTATTAAATCATTAAAGGCAATTTCCCTGCCGCTTTCAACTTTAAATCTTATGGCAAATTTTTTACCTTCTTTCAAATTATTTTCTATTTCAGAACCGGAAAGCCCCCTGCACCTGTTATCATATTTTGACATCTTGCCTGCTGCGTACTGGTCTGTTTTAAGTTTTTCCAATCTTTCCGGGGTGCAGAAACATCTGTAAGCCCTGTTCTGGCCCAGCAGTTTATTAGCAAAACCCAGATATACTCTAATTCTCTCACTCTGCCTGTAAAATTCATCCCAGTCCAGACCAAGCCATTTTAAATCATTTATTATAGACTGCTCATAAACTCTGCTGGATCTCTTTATATCAGTATCTTCTATTCTTAAGATAAATTTTCCTTTCATGCTCCTTGCCGCCAGCCAGTTAAAAAGAGCTGTTCTTGCAGTTCCTATATGCAGGCCTCCCGTAGGGGAGGGTGCAAATCTAAAACGAGGTATCATTTTTACTCCATTATTTTTATCATTACAAAACTTTAATCTTAATTTTTTATAAAAGATAAATATTTGTATTAAATTTATATAAAAATATATAAATCTATAAATATATGAATCATTGTAATCTTATAAAAGACTTATCCCAGTAAAATCACACACTCCGCAGCAATTCCTTCTCCTCTGCCACAAAATCCAAGACCTTCAGTGGTGGTGGCTTTTATATTTATATCATCTTCATTTATCCCCAGTACCCGCGCTATATTTTTTTTCATTACCGGAATATATTTCGAAACTTTTGGTCTCTGCATTATCAGGACCGCGTCTATATTTACAATACTGTAATTTTTTTCTTTCATTTTTTTTCTTACCTTATCCAGCAAAACAAGGCTTGATATATCTTTATATTTTATATCAGTATCCGGAAAATGAATCCCTATATCTCCCAGGCCGCAGGCTCCAAGAATAGCATCCATTACGGAATGTATCAGGACATCTGCATCGGAATAACCTGCCAGTCCTTCAGTATGTTCTAGCTCTACTCCTCCGAGTATTAGTTTTCTGCCAGCTTTAAATTCATGAACATCAAATCCTAATCCAACCCTCATGGTCAGCTTTTCCTCTCTATAATTTTTATTGAATTATTTCCTTCCGTTTCTGACCATAATAAGCTCCGCCAGAAACAAATCAAGAGGAGTGGTGATTTTTATATTCTCACGCCTTCCCCTTACCACATAAACTTTGAGGTTCATTCTTTCCATCAACGATGCATCATCCGTACCAATAAAACCATCCTCTAAAGCTTTATTATGTGCTTTTAATATATCTTCATAAAAAAAAGTCTGGGGAGTTTGAGCATGCCATACTGTATCCCGTGGAATGGTTTTATTTATAATATTCCCGTCTGTTACTTTTACAGTTTCCATTACAGGTGCCGCCATTATAACTCCTCTTATCTTAAAATCCTTTTTGTTTTCTCTTAATAAAACATTTATCAAAAGATTTATTTCTTCCGGAGTTACAAGGGGTCTTACACCGTCATGGATAGATACCAGTTTAGTAGATGGGGGTATTTCTTTAAGAGCATTATATACAGATTCCTGCCTGCTGCTGCCTCCGACTATAAGTTTTTTTACTTTATTAAATGAGTATTTTTTAATTATATTTTTCTGGCATAACTCAAGATAGTCTCCGGGGATTGAAATATAGATCTCTTTTATTTTTGATGAATTTTGAAAAGTACTTATAGTGTGAGCTAATATAGGTTTTCCATAAATATCCATAAATTGCTTGCTGATATTGCCTTTAAATCTTGTACCCCTACCAGCTGCTGTAATTATCGCTGCGTTCATAAATTATTATCAATAGTATTTTTTGAAAACCTTCCTGCCATAGAATTTAAATATAATAAAACCAGAGTAATATCCCAATAATGCTATAGTCTAATTTTAGGGATTACTCCTCCTTTTCTATTGTATGGTTCATTATATAAGTAATATTCTGTAAACTTTTTCAGTTTATCATATAAAGATCTGGCTCTATTTTTACCCATTCCTGCAATTTCAGATAATTCTTCTACATTCGCATTCATAATATTTTTTAAATTTCCAAACTTACCAATTAAACTTGCGATAATCGACTGAGGAAGCCTTCTGACTTCTGAAATAATCCTCAAACCTCTGGGATGCATCTCAAATTCTCTTAAACTGCCTTCTACTTCATATCCTAAAATCTTTGAAATATTCCCCAGCTCAAGCAATTCTTTCTCGCTTAATAAATTTATTTTATCTTTTATTTCAAATGGTTCGGCAATAATATCCGGATGTATATAATCACCTATGATATTTAAAGAATCATTCACTACATTAATCATTAATTCCTCTACCTGCATTTTAAGAAGCCTTCCCTCTACTCCTAATTCATATATATATTTCTTAACTTCTTTTTCTGTTTTCTGTACGATGCTTGATCTCTGCACTATACTCGTAACATCAAAAAGCGATACAAGGTCCTCCAGTTCTCTTACATTCAAATTAAATGTAAGCTCATCTAATCCTTCCTTATATTTTTCAAGTGTTTGAAGCGCCTGATTTGCTTTAGACAGAATAACTCTCGGTTCTTCAAGCATATGCCTGATGTCACCTTTATATATGGTAACTACATCTCTCTTCATTGAAATAGAAATAACAAGAGTATTGGTCTGTTTTGCCACCCTTTCTGCAGTTCTATGTCTTGTTCCTGTTTCAGATGTCTTGATGTTTGGATTGGGAAAAAGATGTGTATTGGCATATAAAATACGCTTTGCATCAGAACTTAAAATAATAGCCCCATCCATCTTTGCCAGCTCATAAAATTTTGTTGGAGTGAAACTGCTCCCTATATAAAATCCACCGTTTACAAGCTTTAATACCTCTTCTGAATCTCCTACTACAATCAATCCACCTGTTCTTCCCTGAA
>CAZLME010000138.1:0-3303 GCA_964560595.1 uncultured Actinomycetota bacterium | reverse complement strand
CATGAAAAACAAGCACATGAGCACCTACTGGGCGTTATCAAAATTAATGAACGTAATGAATGGCAGGCATTTAAGCCGGTATGAGCGCGAGGTGGTGAGAAGCCACCTCAAGGCTTTCGATTCGCAGGTACCGGAAGACGTCAAGTACAAGGACAAAAAAGTATTCCTCGTATAGAACCCTTCGGTTCTCTGGCTCCGGTTTTTTCCCCTTAAAAAACTTTCCTTTCAACAGTTAATACACGGTTTCAGGTCATGAATATGCACAGGAGAGCGTTCATCGGTTCCGTATCCAAGACTGCCGCGGGCCTCGCCCTTATGCGGCCCCTTGGCGCCCTCACCGGCGAAGGCAACGAGTACGGGTTTTCAGATGCTAAGGAGAACCCTTCCCTGAGGCAGCTCTATCTCGACCAGCTCCTGCGGGAAAATCCATCGGAATACATAAAAGAGCTCGACTACGTCGATTTCTATTCCTACTTCATCAGCGAATATTGCTCTTTCCTCACCAAGAAGCAGGGAGAGACATATGGCTTGGATGGCATCGTGCAAGTCGAGATAACCGATGACATGAAAAGGGAGTACGGACGCAAGTTCATTGACGTCGACCCCGGGCTAAATGACTTGGGCAACAACAACCCTCAGAAAGTGTCCGTGTATTCGAAGCCCTTCGAGATTTTTATTGAGGATGAATTCGATACCTATATGGATTACGTAGTCAACTGGTGCAAACACATATTTGACGGAGTATCGTCGTTCGACGGCAAGAAAGTCGGTGCCCAGTCCTTCCATGAGAACACACTGAATGAACTCCTGCTGGTCATGGCCTCTTATGACACGCTCAAGCAAATGCAAGAAAAGGGAAATATGCACTCTGGAGACTTCAGCAAGAAAATTGGGTCCGGATTAGCAGGAGACCTCTACTGGAAGTATGCGTATTCTCATTACAGCCTCCAGACCAAGGCTTTGAACAACGAGCTGGGAGAAGAGGAAAGAGACGCCGTCATATATAATCTTGAACGGTTCAAGGATCAAATGCCGTGAACAAAAGCGGTTTTTTCCGAACAACGTTCACCGAGAATTTTTAAACCCTCGTGGAAATAATCTTTATTGGTTTGCATGGAAGCGAAAGCTAAGATTGCCGTCATAGGCGGGACGGGGCTGGCCGACCCCAAGCTTTTCCGGACTCTGGAAGAACTAGAAGTCGATACGCCCTTCGGAAGCCCTTCCGACAGGATAAAAATTACAGATTTCAAAGGCACTAGGGTCGCGTTCCTTCCCAGGCACGGAACGGGCCACGCGATACCACCTCACATGATCAATTACAGGGCGAATATGCACGCGCTGAAAGAGATCGGCGTGGAAAGGATAATAGGATTCACGGCCGTCGGTTCTCTCCGCGAAGACATGAAACCCGGTGACCTCGTGATACTGGACCAGTTCATAGACATGACGAAGGGAAGGAAGCTCACCTTCTACGACGGCCCGAAGGTCGTCCACATATCGGCCGCGGACCCGTTCTGCGCTGACCTGAGAAAATGGGCATCCGAGTCGGCCAAAAAGCTCGGCATACCCTGCCACGATAAAGGCACTTACGTGTGCGTCGAGGGGCCCAAGTTCTCTACCAGGGCCGAGTCGAATGTCTGGAGGATCATGAAGGCGGACGTGGTGGGCATGACGCTCGTGCCCGAGTGCCAGCTGGCCAGGGAGGCCGAGATGTGCTACCTTTCCGTCTCGACCGTCACCGATTACGACGTGTGGGCGGACAAGCCGGTCAAGGCAGCGGACATAATCGCGACCATGAAGAAGAACGCGGCAAACGTGCAGAGAATGATGACGGATCTTATACCGAGGATAAAGGACGAGCGGAAATGCGAGTGCGCCACTGCGCTCAAGAACGCGGAGCTGTGACCATGACCGAAGACCTGAAGAAAAAGATAAGGACCATCCCCAACTGGCCAAGGAAAGGAGTGATGTTCAGGGACATAACGACCTTGATAAAGGATTCTGGAGGGTTCCGGAAGGCATGCGACCTGCTTTACGACCACTACAAGAACAGGGACATAGACATAATCGCCTGCATCGAGGCACGCGGTTTCGTTTTCGGATCGGTGCTCGCCTACAGGCTCGAAAAGGGACTGGTGCTCGTGAGGAAGCCCGGAAAGCTCCCGGCGGACAAGGTCAGGCAGGAGTACGAGCTCGAGTACGGCAAGGACTCGGTCGAGATGCACACGGATTCCATAAGCAAGGGAGACAGGGTGCTCATAGTTGACGACCTCCTTGCAACCGGCGGCACAATGGAGGCCACGTGCAAGCTCGTCCGGAAGATGGGCGGCAAGGTCGTTGGGTGCGCCTTCGTCATAGAGCTCCCTGAACTCAAAGGCAGGGAGAAACTGGGCAGTTTCGAGCTGTTCAAGCTCGTGGACTTCGAGGGCGGGTAGGTCTTTCCTTTAAGTGGAACTATATTCAACGCCGAGGATATCTGAGCTGTGGCGGATGTACCTTCCGAGGTCGCCTTTCTCCCAGTTGTAACATTTCTCGCGAAGGTTCTTGTATGCTACCCCGATTATGTTCCCTACAAACTTGCACATGCCGTCATCCTTAAGTTTGCCGCAGTTTCCAACCCCTACCTTGAACTTCTCGGGTTTTGAGCCGTCCGGGTCTTTCACGAACCAGAACTCACTTCCTTTCATGCTTTTGGTGACCCTCACACAAACGAGATTGACGGTGTCAGCTCCTATCCTAGATGCTATCCTGCCCTCGCCTATGCTGACAGCGTTCTTGTCCACGGACTTCAGGGATGGTAGGACTCTCTCCATGTTCTTTCCGTTAAGCATTTCTTTTACGTAACGCTTTGCCATATTTATCAGCCCGTCATTGCATGTGAGAATGCCCCATTCTATGAAATCCAGCATGTCATACTTATCGAGCGCTTTCTTAGGGCTCACTTCATTATATTTTGAGAAGGCAATCTTAAGCTCTCTTGATATCTGGTTTTTACCATAGCATCTGAAGTGATCTGCTATGTTTGATGCATTAAGGTTCAGTGCAGAGCCGATTTCAGTTGCGTCGTAATCAGAAGGGTCTGTGTAGAAACCTTTAATGTTATTGCCCATAGCCATCCTCACGGCGGCCTCTGCCCTGCAGTCATCCACATAGCCCCTGGAGACGTTCAGAATTTTTTGCATCCATCAAAATTTAACGGAAAGAAATAAAAACTCTAATACGGTCGGGTACTCTATACTATTTCCACCACTTACAATTTAGACGTAAGGCCGCCTACAAACCTGACGTCAATTCATAAATCCC
>CAZLME010000137.1:0-3310 GCA_964560595.1 uncultured Actinomycetota bacterium | reverse complement strand
ACCTTTTTTAAATAGTGCCTTGCTGTGAAGTTCCAGCGATAAAGCACTTATATAATCTTCCTGCAGTATTCTATTGTATTCATCCAGAGCGTCATGATACTGGTAGACATTAAAAAAAATCTCTCCCCTATTGAAGATTTGATTTGCTTCGGGAATAAACGGCTCAACCAGAAGGTCTTCATCTGCAAGCCGGTTTAAATTTACAAGGGCAATTTCCGAATATTCACTTAAAGGATATTTTAACCATATTTCTTTATAATTCTTAAAAGCCGCCTCTTTTTTAGCGTTAATTTCCTGGCAGGAAGCCAGCTGGAATAAACAATATGGCATATACGATGAATCAGGGAAAGCGGTCCGGAAATTTTCATACTCGCTTTCAGCAGTTATATAGTCTTCTTTAATGTAAAATATATCGGCATATTCAAGACTGGCTGTATCTGCCCATATACTATCAGGATAGTTTTTTATTAGTTTCAAATAATATTCCTCTGCCTTAAAATATTTTTCCTGCATGAGAAGGCTTTTTGCCATATAGTAAAAAATGTGATCCTGGATAATAAGATAGTCATCCTTGATTATATTTAAATAATATTCAGCAACAAGATATGATTGATTTTCAAAATAACTTATAGCCTGAGTAAAATTAAATCGCAACTCTTCGATGCCCATATCTTCAGTAATTGCGGCAGGTGTCCCGGGAGCCTGTTTGTCCGGGCCAGTATCTTCTTTGTCTGTATCTTCTTCTGGTAGACTTTTATTATCACTTTCAATATTATCTGTAATCTCGCTGCTCTTTATTTCGGCTTCACTTTTTCCTCCAAATTTCAACCCGGATAATTCCAGATTTATTTTACTGCATGCCTGGACAGTAAAAAATAAAAGGCTCACAGAGATTACAAATGATATACGAATAAAAGTTTTTATTTTTTTATTGTTCATTAGATTAAAAATAAGCACCTAAAGCTAAAAAAATTTTATTCCGCAACAACCAATTATAAATAAAAACAATGATTAAGTCACTCACAGAGAAAGAAAAGAAGTAGTATAATATAGGTTATAGTATAGGTATATGTAGTATAATAAATAATCAGCAGTAAATAAGGACTTTAAAGGATTGTAATCTTTATCATTATTACATTTATTTAAGATATAAAAGAGGATTGTAAATAATTTGGGTATCTTTAGAAGAAAAATCGGAATAGCATTAAGCGGAGGAGCTGCAAGGGGTCTTTCGCATATAGGTGTTCTGGAAGTGCTTGAAGGATTGGGAGTTAAACCTGAGGCAATAGCCGGTACAAGCATGGGAGCTATTATCGGTTCATTTTACTGTTCGGGCATATCTCTTGAGGAGATGAAATCCTATGTGAAGTCAATGAACTGGAAGAGTTTCCTGCTTTTTTCTGATCTTGTGCTATCCAGAACCGGTATTATAAATGGACGGAAGGTCGAGGAATTGCTAAAGAAATTTCTGGGAAACAGGACTTTCAGCAGCTGCCGGATACCGTTCTGTTGTGTTGCGGTAGACCTGGTTAAAAGGGAGAAAGTGGTGTTATCGGAAGGGAAATTAATCGATGCCGTAAGAGCTTCTATTTCTATTCCGGGCTTTTTTTCTGCAGTACATTTAGGAAGTAAGATTCTTGTAGATGGAGGAATAGTTGAACCCCTGCCTACAGAAGCTATAAGAAAGATGAATATAGACTTTATTATAGCTTCATCAATAACATTTAGAAGAGACAGGGATAAATATATGAAAGTCTTATCTGAAGGTAATGATTATAATAAAGAAGATTTTTCATACAAGAATGAGAACATCAGTAAAAATAAGAAAGATAAAATAATTAAAATTAAAAAACCGGAAGGATTGAGAAGGCAGTATCTTGAGAAACTTTCTGTAAATAAGGTTCTTGATACCAGTTTTAGTATAATGCATGAGGAATTGATTAAAAATTGCATTAAATATGCAGATATAGTAATAGAACCTGAAGTGGGAGATTTTGGTTTTTTTGACCTGATACATGGCAGCCAGATTATTCAGAGAGGCATAGAAGCTGCCAGGGAAAAGATTCCCGAGATTAAAAGAAAATTACGTTTGTAATTATTATATTTGAGAAATGAAACCTTGATGATGGGTAATCGTCTGTCTTAGAAATATAAACAAATATAGAAAGGAATTATAATGGCAAGCAAAGTTACATTAATCATTATAGGAATACTGGTGCTGGCGATGGGTGTATTAGGTGCTTTCCCATCACTGGCAGCTGCAATCCCTGGAGTGACTCTGGGCACTGAACCGCTATGGTATGCAACTGTAAAAATGGTTTTGGGACTTATAGCGATAGTCGTGGGCGTGGCATCCAAGAGATAAACATTTTTTAAGATATTCTCTTCAATAAAAAGTTAGTTATTAATTTCTTTTTAATATATAAAAAAGAAGACCTGGAATTATCCGGGGCTTTGTTATGAAAATTGTCTTTCATTTTTTACCTATCAGCTTTGAAGTAGTATAATTAAAAAAAGATATTATTTTATTTTACTATTATGAATAAAATTCGTCTGGGTATAATAGGCCCGGGTCTCATATGGGAAAGGGTCCATAAGCATATTCTAAAAAAATTTGAAAACAAATTTGAAATAGCTGCTTTTTGTGCAAGAAGTGAGAAAAGCAGAAATAAAGTAAAAGAAGAATATCCTGAATCACCTTTCTATACAGACTACAGAGAACTGGTAAAAGAGCCGTTTATTGATGCCGTAATTATCATGACTCCCATACCGATGAATCCGGTTGTTGCAAAAGAAGCTCTTGAAGCGGGAAAAGATGTTTTTACTGAAAAACCAATGGCTACAAATGTCAGGGACGCCGAAGAATTGATAAAAAAAGAAAAGGAGAGCGGTAAACGGATTTATATCCTGGAGCAGTATGTCTATAGAAAATTTACCGATGAAATGATAAGGATAATAAAATCAGGCAGGCTTGGAGACGTCCTTATGTTTGACAGGCTTATCCATGGTTACATAGGTTTCGAAGAAAATGATAAATTAAATTACGGAAATACAGAATGGAGAATGAAAGCGGAATACCCTCTGGGTATGCTAATGGATGGCGGTATTCATGAAATTGCAATGCTTACAAAAATTTTTGGGAAACCTCTTACGGTTTTTGCCGCAGGAGCTAAATACAGACAACAGTCGTATGGTGATTATGACTATGAATCAATGATTTTTGAGTATGGCAATAACTTAATAGGTACTTTTTGTAATTCCTATTACCTTGATGGTAATAGGAATTACCTTATAATAAGGGGAACAAAGG
>CAZLME010000136.1:0-3326 GCA_964560595.1 uncultured Actinomycetota bacterium | reverse complement strand
AAATACTTGCACCAGTGGGAAAAAGAAGGGCAACTACCACCATATACATTATTTTACTTGTGGATAAACCATTCCATATATGAGGCGCATGAGAAATTAATATTTTATTTTCTTCCACTGTTCCCCTTACTGCTGTTTTTTAGCTGCTATTTTTTTGCCAGGACGCTTTTGCCGGTTTTTATATACCCTACAATAGGAATATTTGCCGGACAGACATAGGCACAGGAACCGCACTCAATACAATTATCTATATAATATTCCCTGCAGTTTTCGAAATATCCCTTTTTTACATTTCTGACATATGCCAGAGGCATGAGATTCATGGGACATATATTCACGCATCTGCCGCAATTTATACAGTTTTGTTCATCCTGGATTCTCCTTTTTATGACCAGTATGCAATTAGTTCCTTTAGTCACCGGATAATCGGTACTTACAATAGAAATACCCATCATGGGTCCACCTGCAATCATGCAATTAATTTCACTTCTAAACCCGCCGAACTTTTCAATAAGCAAATCTATTGTTGTACCCAGTCTTACCTGTAAATTTTTTGGATTTACAACTGTGCCTGTTACCGTAACCACTCTCTCCATAAGCGGTTTGCCTTCAATTACGGCATCGTATATTGATTTGGAAGTTGCAACATTATTTACTATAACTCCTACATCCATCGGAAGCCCGCCCATTGGGACTACTCTGCCAGTTATAGTTTTAATCAATGATTTCTCTGCTCCCATAGGATACTTAGATTTTAGCGAAACTATTTTAAATAAACTGCTGAAATCCATCCTCATTATAAGTTCTTCCAGATTCTTTATGGCATCTTTTTTATTATCTTCTATTGCTATATAAATATTCCGGGGAGAAAGTACCCTGTTTATAATGTAAAGCCCCATTATAATCTCTCTGCCATTTTCAAGCATAATCCTGTGGTCTGAAGTTATAAAAGGCTCGCATTCACATCCGTTTAAAATAAGTGTATCAATTTTTTTATCCGGCGGTGGATTAAGTTTTACATGAGTCGGAAATGTTGCCCCTCCAAGGCCAACGACCCCGGCCTCCCTTACCTTTGCAAGTACTTCTTTTTTATCAATGGAATCTATTATCCTTTTTAACGCATAAAAATCATATGATTCCCGCATATTAAACAATTTAGTCAGTTCAACCCATGAATCTTTTCCATCCGATTCTATAAGGGCGGCATCCATTACACCGCTGGTTACCGGATTTATCATTTTTATGATTTTAGCAACTTTTCCTGAAATTGAAGAATGGATGGGTGCAGAAACATAGCTTTTGGAATCTGCTATTTTCTGTCCTGTCTTAACCATGTCTCCCTTCTCAACTATGAATTCACAGGGAGCACCGATGCTCTGCTGAAGCGGAAGAATTACCTTTTCGGGGGGAGAAAGAATTTCAATGGATTTTTCAGCGGTGATCTTATTCTCAGGCAGAGAAAGACCTTTAAATGCACTTTTCTTTTTAATAACAATATCCATACTACATTTTAAAAAAGTAAAAAACAAAAGGTAATATTACTTAATATATTCTAAGAGTCCCGAAGATTTGTAAACCTTTCCCCCGGAATCTATTATTAACGCTTCAACATTGTCGAGAGATTCAACTAATTTCATTCCATCATCTGGCCCCATTACAAAAACAGAAGTAGCAAGAATATCGGCCTCCGTGCAAGTATTGGCTATTATTGTTACACTCTTACAATCACCGGCAGTATATCCGGTCCTCGGGTCCATTATATGGTGCACTTTCTTTTCAAGATCATAATAACGGTGGTAACCTCCGGAAGTAGTCACAGCCTTATCCGCAACTGAAAACACGACAACCGGCTCAATATCTGATTCTTCGGTACCTTCCCCGGCCTGGTCATCGGGACTTTCCAGTTCTACTATCCATTTTTCTCCATCCGGTTTAACGTCCATTGTATACAGGTCTCCCCCGGCATTAACAAGACAGCACTTAATTCCAAACTCTTTTATTTTTTCTATTGCTTTATCAACGGCATATCCTTTAGCAATGCCTCCAAATGTTATAGACATCCCCTCTGTTTCGAATTCTATTCTATTACCACCCACTTCGATTTTATCAGAACCGATAATCTCAAGCGTCTCTGTTATTTTTTGTGCCTGGACTTCTTCGCTCTCTTCCCATAGTCCTCCGCTCCATAAGTCAAGCAGGGGCTGAACAGTTACATCAAAACAGCCTTCGGTAATACCGTAATAATCAATCGATTCATTTATAAGATCGAGCAGTACGGGTGAGGGGTTCTCAATATACCCGTTTTTATTTAAAAATGAAGCTTCACTATTCTCGTCATAAATTGAAGCTATATTCTCAATTTCTTTTATTTTTTCAAATGCAGCATTTATAGCATTGTTCCCTGTTTCCTCATCTGAGTAAACGACTATATTTACATAAGTCCCCATCATTTCTCTCGTTTCTTCTATCCTTTTAACAGTTTTAAACTTGCAGGAACTAAAGGATAGGAGCATAAAAATGATTACAAAAAAAATACTTATTGTGGCGACTATCTTTGATTTTCTAAAAAAAACGCCGCGCATACTTTTCCTCCTGTAAAGAAACATTGGTTTGTTATGATTTATTATCGTTATTTCTTACCATTATCTATGGTTTTTCATATTTAATAATCCCCGTACAATTTATCCTGCAATCTTCTTAGTTTTAATACCTTCGAGTCTTCAACCAATTGCACATCATTATATTTTATTGGTTGACCTTTTTCTATATTTTTCTTTAAAACACATCCCTCCGAAATTCCTATGGGCAATAGATTTGCACTTTTTGCCTTTGTGTATTCCTCAATAAGACCGTAAACCGTATATTTTCCTATGCCGTCAATTATTTCCCCTGCCTTTAAGTCTTTTTTAGCCACAGTTATGACTTCCGAGACCATACCATAATCAGGGGTGATGGTCGGCTCTCCGTAGAAATATGCCAGCGCAATAGAAATAGGGGTTTCGATACTGGTAAGGTGGTAAGGCCTGTAAAGAAGATAATAGGGGCCCTCGCCAAGCATAAGATATTTAAGGTCGGCTTTTATTATTTTATTCCTTGTAGAATAAACAAGGAAAACACCCGGGGCAAGGTCACCGATCGCAAAATCTACTACGCCTTTTCTGGATAATATACCGCCGTCACTTTTTAATCTGAATACATCCAGCAAATCTTTTATATCAGATTTTGGGCCGTGCATTCCCCTGCAGTCCGGTATCAGGCCGGTCGAATTTGAAAGGCAGGCCATCTCTATCATTGACTTTGTACCATCTACAAAGGATGTCATCATT
>CAZLME010000135.1:0-3330 GCA_964560595.1 uncultured Actinomycetota bacterium | reverse complement strand
TAAAAGGATTTGAAGAATAAGAAGAAGCACAAATATTAACATCAAAAATAATTGCTATGGGGAGGTATGCCATGCCATCTAAAGGTCAAAAACTCGGTATTTTTTTGGGTCTTTTTGGAACAATGTTGGGCGGCTTTCTCTGGATCATTATTACAGGTATAGTTTTAAAATCAATGATTTTTATAATTATACCCGCGGTACTTTTAATTGCCAGTACTGTGATAGTTTATCTAATTTATAATAAGTATCCTCATAAGTGGCTTGTGATCTTAGGCGCCCTTATAATTTTTCTTGTTATTGTCAATTTTATCTTTATAAATATACTCTATCAGAGAATTCCCGATTATGTTGGGGATATCAGCACGGGAAGAAACCAGATGGGACTTTTACCAATAAATATTTTTCTCGGAATATTTTCCCTCTGGGGCATTTTCTGCATAGTCCTGGGAATCTTTAAAAAATATCCCAAAAAACCTTGAATTTAAAACATGGTAAAAGTATATTTTTCATTTTCCAGATTTAAGGGGCGGATGACACGAAGATATCAAAAAAGATAATTGTTATAATTTTCTCCCTGATTATTATTTTCTTTGGAGCAGTTAATTGCATCCCGGGTATTATTGGAATTTATTTCATAAGTAAAACTGATGTGGGAATCAGTAATGCTGCAGAAATCTTAAATTCATCCAGTGAAAAAATCAGTGATATTTCTTTAATGCTGGCTGACTCATCATCTGCAATGCAAAACGTATCGGAAACAGTTTCGCAGGTAAAAGATTCTCTGTTAACAGCAGCAGAAATGATTGGGGATACTTCTGAAACCATGCTTAATATTTCAAAGAAGATTGAATTTGAAATATTGGGGTACGTACCCCTGGGAGGAGTATCAAATTATTTTTTATCTGTATCGGAAGATTTTGATGCCCTTTCAGATGATTTAAAAAATATGTCGGATTCAGTCGGCAACAATATTGAAGATATAGATAATATTTCAAATGATTTAAAAAATATTTCAACAAAACTGGAGAATTTCTCAAGCTCATTTTCAAGTACAACCCAGAGCATGCCGGAAGTAAAATTAAAAACCGTGCTATATTTTATTTTTGTATATTTTATAGTGATAAATGTTATCTTTATTTTAATAGGACTTTGCCTGCTGACTTTGGCAAAATCAATTGTCTCATGAGCGAGTCCCGGCTAAAGTTATGAGTATATATGCTGCAATCATAATAAATTCCCTATAAAATATTTATAAAAATTTTTATTATTTTATCAGGCAGGGTGATTTTAGGAAAAAATTATTTTTCGTATAAACCCTGCATTAAATATCGACACTGATGCTGCCGTTAACGACCTTCGCCTGGTAACCCGGTTCATTTTTTGTTTTAAGCTTAAGAAAACCTATTTTGGGACCCGCAATACTTACTCCTGTGGTGACATCGAACCTGGAACCGTGTCTCGGGCATGTAACTATTTTCCCGTCAAGCTTTCCTTTTGAGAGGTCGCCGCCCATGTGTGTGCATCTTCGGTTTATGGCATAGTAATTCCCGCTATAATTTACGACCACTATTTCTTTGCCCTGGATAGATACAGCTTTCATTGTCCCTTCAGGTATATCGCTGGTTTTTGCGACTTCATAAAAACTCATTTTAAACCTTCTTCTTCAAAATAAAATTGTTACTTGCTAGATTATATTAAACTCAATAAAATATTTAAATTAAATCTTCTACTGGTTCTCTTCAAATGCCGGCCCGTCAATATCGGCATTGTTATTATAACCCGCTTTTTCCCAGTATCCCCGGAAATCAGTATCGGATGACAATTCAATACGGGTGACCCATTTGGCCCACTTATAACCGAACTTTTCTTTTGCCACTACCTGGAAGGGAAAACCCCTGTCATCAGGCAGGGTGATGTCATTTAGCTTAAGGGCAATCAGGATATTATTGTCCCGGATATAATCCAGATCAAGAGAAGAATATCCTTCATCGACATCGGCAGTGTAAAAAATAGCAATTTTTGCTTTAGGCTTAACCCCGGCATCATTAAAAATTGAATTAAGCTGCGGGCCGGTCCATTTGGCCCTGAAAGCCCATCCTTCGACACAGTAAAGATCCATAAGCCATGACTTCTGGGGGTATTCCAGCAATTGATCATAAGTAAGAGTCAGGGGATTGTCTACCAGTCCGTCCACAGTCAGTATATAGGTATCCCTGTCTATAATCTTTGTCCCTGCCAGGGCATTGTTTCGCTGTTCTTTAATTGGTGTGAGTCTTGTTCCCAGATATTCAGTAGCTTCCACTTCTTCTTCAGATGAAGCCGGTCCGGCTGTGCCGCCGGTTCCGCACGAAGATATTAAAAAAACGGTTAATACAGTAAATACAAGTATCAGTACCCATGATATTTTAATTTTTTTCATTGTTTATTATCACCTCCTTGACACTTCCGTAGATTTTTTTACCTGTTTTTCTTTAATAATGAAACAGAGTCTTTTACATCTTCAGGGTTTTTATTGTTTACTTTTCAACTAATATTAACGCTGCCAAACTATTGATAACAAAATCATTTTTTCTTATCCGGAATAAAATCCAGTGATATGGAGTTTACGCAGTGTCTTATATTTTTGGAGGTAAACCCTTCTCCTTCAAACACATGGCCCAGATGGCCGCCGCATCCGGAACAGACAATTTCCGTTCTTATCCCATCCTTATCCTTAAGCCGTTTTACTGCCCCTTCAATTTCTTCATCAAAAGCCGGCCAGCCGCACCCTGATTTAAATTTACCTTCGGATCTATATAATAGCTTCCCGCACTGCCTGCAGGCATAGGCACCCTTTTTAAAGAAATTATCATATTTGCCGCTAAAAGGCGGCTCGGTCCCCTTATCAACTATTACTATTTTTTCCTCTTCTGTAAGCTTTTTAATTAATTTACTCATATATTTTTAGTTTATCTTACTATTTCTAATAATATTATATTTTGATAATAAGTGCCAAAAAATTATCTATGGAAGATAAAAATTAAGGTTCCTAGAAATTAATTAAATCAATTTTAATTTAAAGAATAAGATAACTGATATTTAAATAAAAAAAACATTCATATCACAACATATAATCCAAGCCACCAAAACCTTTGACTTTCCTACGGAACACTACTAATCTATCGCTAATTGAAAACACTACCTATAATAAATCTTATTGTTTGCAATACTACATTTTGTTCTTTTGAAATGAATTTTTTAAGTATTTTTAGGTCAAAATAGAAATGGAGTTAGCCTATAAGCCGAGAACTAGTCTAAATAGGATATAATTTCTTAATTTGTATTGCAAAA
>CAZLME010000134.1:0-3331 GCA_964560595.1 uncultured Actinomycetota bacterium | reverse complement strand
CAAGAACTGTTCGATGGGCCCCTGCAGGGTAAGAGAAGATAACACAGGATTATGCGGTGCGACTCTGGGGACCATAGGGGCAAGAAATCTTGCCCGGCATATCGCCGCAGGCGCCGCTGCCCATTCTGATCACGGAAGAGATTTGGCTCATCTTCTCAGACTGGCTGCAGAGGGGAAAGCTCCCGGTGTAGAAATCAAGGATGAACTTAAACTAATGAAGTTTGCCGCGAACCTGGGAATTGAAGCCGCGGACAGGGACATAAAAGAAATCGCCATAGAAACATCAGAGAAGGCTCTTTCTTTATTCGGCCAGCAGCATGGAGAAGTAGATTTAATAAAAATGGCGCCCGGAAAGAGGCAGGAAGTATGGAGAAAAAACAATGTAGTGCCGAGGGGTGTAGATAGAGAAATAGTAGAGGTAATGCACAGGACTCATATAGGAGTGGACCAGGAAGCAGAGCATATCCTGGATCAGGCCGTAAGATGCGCAATAGGTGACGGCTGGGGCGGTTCCATGATAGCGACCGAGATAACAGATATATTATTCAATACCCCGAGGGCGCTCAGCGCGAAAACTAATCTTGGAATGCTGAAAGAGGATGAAGTTAACCTTGTAATTCACGGCCACGAACCCACTTTATCTGAAATCATTGTTGAATATTCAAATGATAACGAACTTATAGAATATGCGAAAAGCAAGGGGGCAAAGGGAATTAACATAGTCGGCATCTGCTGTACCGCAAACGAAATACTGATGAGGCAGGGAGTGGCTCCAATTGGAAATTTCCTATCACAGGAAATTGCAGTAATGACGGGAGCCATAGAATTGATGGTTGTTGATATTCAGTGCATAATGCAGGCTCTCGCCAGGTTAACACAAAATTACCATACAAAACTGATTACCACTTCCCCGAAATGCAAGATTTCAGGGGCAATACATATGGAATTCAAGGATGTTAACGGCCCGGAACTTGCAAAAGAAATTATCAAAATGGCAATAGATAATTTTCCAAACAGGAAAAAGAAAATACACATACCGGATATTACCTCAAATCTTGTGGCGGGATTTTCACATGAATATATTAAGTATATGCTTGGAGGAAGATTCAGGGAATCTTTCAGACCCTTAAATGACGCAATTATTGACGGAAGAATACAGGGGGCAGTAGCTGTAGTGGGCTGCAACAATGCAAGACACTGCCATGACAAATACCATAATTTTTTGACCAGGGAACTTATTAAGAGAGATTATCTGGTTGTCCTTACCGGATGCGCCGCTATCTCAACGGCCAAGTGCGGTCTGATGGAGCCCGAAGCTTTAGAATATGCGGGCGAAGGCCTGCGTTCAATCTGTGAAGCAGTGGGCATACCACCGATCCTGCACATGGGTTCCTGCGTGGATAACTCCAGAATTCTTACCGTGCTGTCGGAAGTGGTGCAGGAAGGCGGCCTGGGCGAAGATATCAGTGATCTCCCCGTAGCGGGAATTGCTCCCGAGTGGATGAGCGAAAAAGCACTTTCAATAGGCACCTATGTAGCGGCTTCCGGAGTGTATACTGCTTTCAGCGGCGAGCCTATTCCTGTTGAATCAAGTACCGAAGTAAAAAAGATAATGACCGAAGGCTGGCAGAAAAAGTACGGCGGACAGCTGGAATATATTCAGGATATAGAAGAACTATTAAACAAGGTAATAAGTGTAATTCAGGAAAAGAGAAAAGCTCTTAAGATTGACACAAAAAAGGAAAGAGTTTTATTGGATATGGAAGCAAGGAGGACTTTAAAAGATGTCTAAGATCATTGCAAAAAGCGCGATAAAAGGAGCATATAAGATTGTTGAACGTGCGGAAAAGGCACTTAAAGAATGTATTGATAAACACGGATTAGACCAGAAAGTAGAATTCCCCAATACCGGTTACTTTCTTCCTATTATATACAGCATGACCGGAATAAAAGTGGAAAAACTGGCAGATTGTGAAAAAGTTCTGGGTGAAGCAAAAAAGTTGTTGCCACCTGTTCCCGGTGAAAAATTATGGCTCCCATATCTTGGAGGCACGCTGGATGCGGGTATTGCAACACTGTGGGCAGAAGAAATAATAGAGGCCATAAAATATATAGACGGTCCGCTGCCTGCTGACGGCATATGGCTGGGTGCGGCCACTGATGTCATAATAAGGGAGAGAGGAATCGAATTTGTAGATGGAACGGCGCCCGGGTTTGCAGCCTGTGTCGGAGCATGTAAAGACAGTAAAACTGCAGTCAAGATCGCGCGAGAGCTTCAGGAAAAAAATATTTATGTTTTTATGTCAGCGGCTACCAATGGTATTTCCATGGCCGAACAGCTTGAACAGGAAGGGGTAGAGCTGGGATGGGATACCAGACTGGTACCGTTTGGAAAAGATATCAGCGCCACTATTTATGCGCTTGGCTTTGCGGCAAGGGCCGCTTTAAGTTTCGGAGGGGTTCAGCCCGGAGACTACAGAAGGATGCTGCTTTACAATAAAAACAGGGTCTTTGCATTTGTCCTTGCTCTTGGAGAAGTGGATGAAGAAAAATATGCAAACGCTGCAGGTGCAATAAATTATGGATTTCCAACCATAGCCGATACAAATATTCCCGAAATACTCCCCAGAGGGGTATGTACCTACGAACATGTGGTTTCCAATATTCCGGATGAAGAGATTGTTTCAAAAGCAATAGAGGTAAGGGGACTGAAGATAACTATTGATAAAGTCGACATACCCGTAGCTTTCGGTCCCGCTTTCGAAGGCGAGAGAGTGAGGAAAGAAGACACATTTGTTGAATTCGGAGGAAACAGGAGTGAAGCTGTAGAGTTTCTGCACTCCGCCGATTCTTCGGAAGTGGAGGACGGAAAAATTGAGGTATTCGGTCCCGAAGTGGATGACATAAAGGAAGGCGATGTCCTTCCCCTGGGAGTTGAAGCGCTGGTTTACGGAAGAAAGATGCAGGAAGATTTTGAGCCCGTTATGGAAAGACAGATACATTATTTTACAAATTATGCCACTGGTATATTCCATATGGGGCAGAGGGATATTATCTGGGTAAGATTTAGTAAAGAAGCAGTAAAGAGCAGTTTTAAGATCAGACACCTGGGAACAATACTGCACGCTAAGATGCATTCGGTTTTTGGAAATATTATGGATAAGATACAGGTAAAGATTTATACAAATCCCGAAGACGTGGCGGTACTCAGAAAAAAAGCAAAAGAAGTTTTTAGAACGAGAGATGAAAGACTCAGGAATTTAACCGATGAAACAGTGGATACTTTTTACTCCTGTACATTATGCCAGTCTTTTGCTCCTAATCATGTATG
>CAZLME010000133.1:0-3378 GCA_964560595.1 uncultured Actinomycetota bacterium | reverse complement strand
CCGAGCTCCAACGTAACTACTACGATTCTTGCACATATTAAGACAATCTTGATGATAACCGGTATTATCTCCAGGTTATTATCAACTGCAAGATTGACATTAGATAGAGTTTGTGCCTGTATTCCCTGAGTAGCATCAACTACCAGTATCGCCCCTTCACAGGCAGCCAGGCTTCTGGAAACCTCATAACTAAAATCAACATGGCCCGGTGTATCAATCAGATTAAAAATATACTGTCTGCCTTCCGGCTTTCTATTATAGAGAACTCTTACCGAATGAGCCTTTATTGTAATTCCGCGTTCCCTCTCAAGTTCCATATCATCAAGGAATTGATCAAGCATTTCCCTCCGGCTTACGGTCTCGGTTATTTCCAGAATCCTATCGGCCAGAGTGGACTTTCCGTGATCAATGTGAGCGATTATTGAAAAATTTCTTATTAGTTTGTTATCAGTCATATTTTAATATGATGGCTTCACGTAAAAATTAAGATTTAACATTTCCTTTTAATTTCCTGAACAGTCCAAGTACAAATTTTACTTCTTCCATTCTAAACAGGATAGTGCACGCTATATAAATACCCGCACCTAGTATAATAACTAAAAATAAAAACAGTATAAACATCCATAAACCTTTATATGCAAAATTTTCCAGGTAGTTCCATAAAAAAAATACTGTAACGCTCATTACCGTTACTGCCACAAATATTTTTGCATACGATATCAATATTCTCTTCCCCCCAAAATTTCCTATCTTTTTTTTGAGTATTATAATTAAAATTACAACATTGCATAATGCGACAAGAGAAGTGGATAGTGCAAGACCCCCGACATCCATAAATTTTATTAAGATCCAGTCAAGAATTACATTTACAATAATGGAAAAACTGGCGACTTTAAGCGGTGTTTTCACATTTTTGAATGCATAAAAAATGCGGTTTAGCATCATAAGAAGCCCGAAAAAAATAAGGCCGAGGCCATGGAATATAAGTATATATGCCACTTTTTCTGTATCCCCGGGACCAAAATTATAACGCTCAAATAATAACTTTATTATAGGATAGCTTAAGATTACCAGCCCTGCAGTTGCCGGCATCATTACGTACCCGATCTCTCTTACTCCCAGAGAGAAACTTTCCTTCATGCCTTTTATATCATTTACAGCTGCCTGGCGGGATATTAAAGGATAAAGTACGGTTACTACCGCTACCGAAAATACTCCCAGGGGCAGGTTGGCAACTCTCCATGATAGATTCAGGGCAGTTGTATTCCCTTCCCCTAGATTTAAAGCAAAGAAATAGTCCACACTATTATTTAGATGGACAACACCGCTGCTTAAAAGAATGGGTATCATAAGTGCAAATATTTCTCTTACGCCCTGATGCTTGAAATCAATTGTAAATCTGTATCTAAAAGGCGATACTCTTAGCTGTGGAAGCTGTATAACCAGGTGTATAAGCGAACCTGCCATTACTCCCACGGCCATACTGTATATGTTTAATCGACCCGAAAATAAAATGACCGAAATTATAGTAATTATATTCATCGCAAACGGAGCCAGCGAGGGAACTGTAAAAATATTATGCGAATTTAACATACCGGTAGCAAGGCTTGATACAGACATCAATACAAGTGAAAATATCATAATCCTGCTCATCACTGTAAATTTATATATATCCAGCTGATCATTGGCTATCTTTGAAAGCAGCGAACCTATTTCGGGAGAAAAGATAAATATAACCACAGAGATTACAAAAAACACCAGGATTATAATATTGATAACTGAATTGACAAATATTTTAAGGTCATCTTTTTTATTCTTTTTCAGATATGCCGAATAAATGGGAATAAAAGCGGCAATTATTAAACTTTCGGCAAAAAGTACTCTAAAAAGATTGGGAATATAATCAGCCCAGGTAAAAGCATCCGTATCATAAGTAACACCAAAATAGCCTGTCATTATCTGGTCCCTTACCAGCCCCGATATCTTTGACAGTAAAATGGCTATAATCACAAATAAAGTAGCATTAAAAATTCTTTTTCTGGATAATAAATAATCTTCATCCATAGACATATTATATTACAGATACAACTAAAAAAGTTATTATATTATTTATATCATTCAAGCAATAAATATTTTTAATTATTTAAAAAAATGCTAAAATGAAAACTCGTTAAAAATTGATAGTTTACAGGAGAGGAAATAAATAGATGACAAACATTGAATCACAGAAAAAGAGAGATAGACAGAATATTAAAAGAAGAGCTAAAAATAATCTTCTAAAATCCAGAATAAAAACTGACCAGAAAAAAGTAATTGAGGCCGTAAAGGATAAAAATGCAGAAGAGGCTAAAAAAAATCTGGATATGCTTTTTAAACATCTCGATAAGGCTGTAAAGGTAAACGCGGTTCACAAAAATTTTTCAGCTAATAAGAAGTCAAAAGCGGCAAAACTGGTTAACTCTATTACAAAATCAAAAAAAGCTAAACCTTAAAAAAGAGGTGCGGCTTTTTCTTTAGACCCTGACATCTATAATTTCAGAAATCAATCTACTTGTAAGGTTTTTCCCTTCTGCAATACCGGTTCTAAAACTGATATCATACTTATTTAATATTTCAAATATCTTAAATATTTCAGCCTCTGTGTAATTATTGCTGAATTTAATATATTTGCTCACCATCTTACCTATAAAATATGGAGGAGCCTTTATATTATTTTCAATATAGTCAGTAACCAGTGATTTACCATTTGCAGATTTGATATATAAAAAGCATTTAAACATTCTGTGAAGCAATGTAATAAGCCCGATTAAATTCTGTCCTTCTACAAGAATAGCTTTCAAAGCTTTGAGACTGTTCTCTTTATCTTTCTGACCGATATAATCTACCAGGTCAAATATTTTCAATGAATAAACACGATTAACCAGAAACCTGACCATTTTCCCATCGATTACTTTATTTTCTTCGGAACTTATGTAATTGTAAAGCTTCTCATATTCTCTCTTAAGCAGACTTAAATCCAGATTTACATTTTCTATAAGGAGTGATGCCGCTTCTCCGGTAAATTTTATTCCGTCAGAATCAGATTTTTCATCAAGCCATTTCTTCAGACTGCCCCTTAAGAGCGGCTTCAGTTGTATAACTTTTCCGGTCTTTTTAATTGTGTCAAGAAGTGCAGAATTAAATTTTTGCTTTGAAGAAGTAATAATAAAAATTATATTTGCGTTTTTACTTCTACCCATCAATATCAAATCTGCTATTTTTTTCTGTAAACTTACCGGTACTTTTTCGATATATTTAATAACAGCTATTTTTTTAGATGAGAACAGTGAAGGGGTATTTATATAACCGGCAAATTCTTCTTCATCAATCTCTATTTCT
>CAZLME010000132.1:0-3386 GCA_964560595.1 uncultured Actinomycetota bacterium | reverse complement strand
TACAAGCGTCAATTTTTTTATTTTTTCATAATTCAAGGCTCTCTCTATTGCAATTGAAATTTCATGAGCCAGTATATTTAAAAAATATTCATGCTTGTTGGAAAAAGCGTTCGTTTTTTTTGAATCAATGTAAATAATTCCTTTTACTTCTTCTTTAACTATAATAGGTATGCATATCATGGAAGTTGTTTTTTCTCCTTTGGGAATGCTGTACTTAAAATATGAACTTTCAATATTGCCAATAAACAGCTTGTTTTTTGTGGACAATATATATTTTACAAGGGGCATTTCCCTGTTGAATTCTACCTGTCTGATACTATTTCCAAACCCGATTTCGCTTTGAAGTTTAACTTTCTCATCATCTATCAGGATTATAGCGCACCCATTACAATTAATTACTTTAAAGATTTTATCAACAATTAAATCACATACTTTCTCTAATTCCAGCACTGAACCAAGAGAACTCGCGATCCCATAGATGGCTTTTAGAATTTTAAGATCAATGCTATCTTTGTTGTTCATTACTGATTTAAAAAATTAAAGTCATAATCCGGTTTTTTAAAATACTAAATTAAATAAATATATTTCTTAAAACTCTTTTATTAATTATAAATCTTTAAAATTTTTTATTCTACTTTTTTAATGTTCATATTATGCAATATTTATTCCTAAAAAATATAATAAAGTAAACATGAATATCACCTCTAAAACATGTATATAAGAATATTGAATAAATGTTTAATCCTATCATTTTCATGTATAATATAGCGAAATAAAAATATGTCTTACCGCGCAAAATTAATAAGGATTTAATTATTTATGAAAACTAAAAGTTTTATTTTTTCAATAAGAGATAATGGTTTTACCATGGTTGAATTACTTGTGGTTATAATAATTCTTGTTATGCTGACAGCGATTGCTATTCCCAGCTATGTAATTATAAAAAACAAATCAAGGGAAACTGCTACTAAAATGGAAATGAATAATATGGCCAAAGCTCTTGAAATATATATTTCTGAAAAGCAAACCTATCCTTCCGGAGATGATTTTCCTGATGTGTTAATAGCCACCGGAATTATAGCTAATTTCACGGGAAATGACGCCTGGGGAACTCCCTATCATTATACCTTTAACAGCATCAACAGTTATATTTTTAAAAGTTTTGGCATAAATCATATGAATGGCGGAAATGACGACATCACCTTTGTTAATGGAATAATGACCGAAAATGGAGCATATCCTGATTAACCGATAACCCGGGAAGCAGCCTGAAGTTGATAAAATAATGTGAGCTTACAGATAAATTTATTTAAAAAAATAAAAATCAGTGCTAATCAGTGTACTTTATTCCAGGATTTTTTGAATTTTATTAACCACCGATTCGGCAAATCCCGTTGTACTAACAGCAGTAGGGTCCTCCCTATCCAGTTTTAAATCATAGGTGACATACTTCCCTTCCCTGATATTTTCTGCAATAGCTGATTCCATTATATCCGCGCATTTTTCTTCACCTATATACCTTAACATCATTACAGCTGACAGCATCATTGCAGTGGGATTTACTTTATTCAGCCCCTTATATTTAGGAGCACTTCCATGGGTGGGTTCGAAAAGGGCAATATCTTTTCCAATATTCCCCCCGGGAGCCACTCCCAGTCCCCCGACTAATCCTGCAGCAAGATCGGAGATTATATCACCATATAAATTCGGCAATACCAGAACATCATAAAGTTCAGGTTTCTGAACCAGCTGCATGCACATGTTGTCCACAATCCTGTCTTCTGATTCTATATCGCCATATTCTGATGCAACTTTCTTAAATACATCCAGAAACAGACCGTCTGAATACTTCATTATATTAGCTTTATGAACACCTGTGACTTTTTTCCGGTTATTTTTCCGGGCGTATTCAAAAGCAAATCTAATTATGTTTTCTGACCCTGTAACAGAGATAGGTTTAATGCTTATCCCGCTGTCTTCTGCTATTAATACATCTTTCTTTTCTAAAATAAAATCAATTAATTGTTTTGTATCCGTTTCCCCTTTTTTAAATTCTATGCCTGCATAAAGGTCTTCGGTATTTTCCCTGATTATTATAAGGTCTATACCGGCATACATGCTTTTAACTCCCGGATAACTTTTACAGGGCCTCACGCAGGCATATAGATTAAATAATTTTCTCATTGCAACATTTACACTCCTGAAACCGGTTCCCACGGGAGTGGTTATCGGACCCTTTATGCCAACTTTATTTTTTTTGAGCGATTCAATGACCCTATCAGGCAGAACTGCTCCTTCTTTCTCGTAGACATCCGCTCCCGCATTTACGATATCCCACTCTATATCCACGCCTGTTGCTTCAACTACCTTAACTGCAGCTTCGGTAATTTCCGGTCCTACGCCGTCACCCGGTATTAATGTTATTTTATATCCCATAAATTAAACCCCTTATTTCTCTCAATATGATTTACCAGTCCTCCGTCATTTAATATTTTTATCATTACTTCCGGCAAAGGATTGAATTTTATCTTTAAATTCCTGGTCTTATTATTGATTATTCCCTGCTTTAAATCTATTTCTAATATATCACCTTCATAAATTTTATCGGTATCGCATACCAGGGCAGGAAGTCCGATATTAATACTGTTCCTGAAAAATATCCGGGCAAAAGATCTGGCAAGGACAGCCCCTACACCTGCCATTTTCATTACCAGTGGTGCATGTTCCCTGCTCGAACCAAGACCAAAATTCCTGCCGCCTACAACAAAATCCCCCGGCTTTACTTTAGTTGCAAATTCCGGGTCAGCATCTTCCAGGACATGTTTCGCAAGCTCCGGTAAATTGGACCTCAGGTGAAAAAATCTCCCCGGCGCAATCAAATCCGTTGAAATATCATCGCCGAATTTAAAACTTCTTCCAGTTAAAATTTTAGAACCGGGTTTATCGATAGTCATTATCCTAAAACCTCCCTCGGGTCAGCTATATAACCTTTGATCGAACTCCATGCAGCGGTCGCAGGAGAGCATAAATAAATAAAAGAATCGGGATTTCCCATTCTTCCTTTAAAGTTTCTGTTCTGGGTGGAAAGGCATACCTCTCCGTTGCCAAGTACCCCCTGATGTATACCCACGCAGGGACCGCAGCCCGGGGATTGCACCGCTGCTCCGCTCTCTATTAACGTCTCCATAACACCTTCTTTTATTGCCCTGACGTACACATCCTTTGAAGCCGGGACAACAATAAGTCTTACCCCATCTGCCACTTTTTTACCTTTAAGTATTCCGGCCGCTATTTTCAGATCTCTAAATCTTCCAAATGTACATGTTACTATAAATAACTGGTCAATTTTAATTTTATCCAGTGATCTTAACGGTAAAGCATTATCA
>CAZLME010000131.1:0-3517 GCA_964560595.1 uncultured Actinomycetota bacterium | reverse complement strand
AGAACCTTAAATATTATATCATCCCTATTTTTATATACCATTTCTTTTATCTACTATAAATTGTTAATAAATTAAATATTTTCAAAACTAGACTATATAATTCCACAATTTAACTAGAATTTCAATAAAATAATGAAATTATAATATTTTTTGTAAATATGTTCACCATCTATTCCCAATAAAAAATCTTTTATGAAATTATGAATATCCTGCCTGTTTTATTTTCTCAAAAATCCAGTCCCTTGCATGCTTTACTATACTAAGATTATCTTTACTGTCATCCGCCCACATCTCTAGAAGAAGTGGGCCATGAAAATTAATTTTCTTTAAGGCTTTAAAGGTTAAAATAAAATCTACGTCTCCTTCACCATAAGGTATCCTCCTGAGGACTCCCTCAACCGTATCTTTAATATGAAGTGCAGCAATATGGGTTTCTCCTAATTTTAATTCTTTCAAAACGTCTAATCTCATAGCAGATAGATTTCCAACATCAGGATATAACTGTAGCCAGGGGGATCTAATCTTATTTACAAAATACATATTTTTTTCAATTGAATTAGCAGAAAGAATTTCCACATTCTCTATGGCTAATACAACACCTAGATTGGACGCTAATTCCACACTTTTTCTTAGGTTATTAAGATATGTTTCTTTTGATTTATCAGTGCTTACCTCATTTACAAGAACATCGTGTCCCGCCACTTGTACAATTCTAATACCCAGATGGAACGCAAACCAAATTGCATCTTCCATAATTTTCATCCCTTTATTGCGTAATTCTTGATAAGTGCTTCCTATGGGAAACTTTCTATTTGCACTCAAGCACATGGTCAGTAGTGGTATTTCAATATCTTCAGCAACCTCCTTAAGTTTTCGCCTTTTTGTTTTATCCCAATTAAGTCTCTCAATGCGCTCATCAGACCCGTCAATAGACAACTCCATAAAGTTATATCCAGCTTGACGGGCCAATGACAGTCTTTCTTCCCAATCCAGATTTTCAGGAAGTGCTTTTTCATATAATCCTAAAAAAGGTTTATTATTTCCAAATCTCCTCATTTTTTCTTCTGTCCGTAATCCATAAATTTTTGTACAGCTACTTCAATCTGCTTATCATCTAATATGCTTGGATTGCCAATAGTTTTTGCCATGATATATGTTTTAGCAGCATCCTCTAAATAAATAGCAGCATATAATGCTTCTTTAAGAGTGCCGCCAACGGCTATGACCCCATGGTTTTTTAATATTACAGCTCTTTTATTATTAATGTACTTTACAGTATTTATTCCCATTTCCAGACTTGCTGCCGAGCTGTAAGGGGCTACAGTAACCGGACCCAGAGTAGCATTAGCCAATGTTGTAACTGCTGCAGGCAGCTTATCCTCAACCAATCCCACTGCTGTCGCATAAACCTGATGGGTATGGATAACCGCATTTATTTCCGGTTTATTCTTCAAAATATATAAAATTGCCTCTATATCTACTGAAACTCTTCTGGTGCCTTCAATAGTATTTCCCTCTATATCAAGAACTACAACATCCTCCGGAATCATAGTTTCATACATCATTCCCGAGGGAGTAGCTATAATATGATTTGATTCTGTACGAATGCTGACATTTCCCCCAGATAGGGAAACCAATCTATATTCTTTCAATAATAATGCCGCTTTAATGATCTCTTTCTTTTCGGTTTCATACATATTTTTTTCTCCTCATAATTTTAAATTCTTAAAAAGTATTAATTAATATTTACCGTATTGTTTTAAAAGAAAAATTCTCTCCTGTGATTCCTAAATGCCATCCTGCATTTTTTGCAGGTTCATATTCAGGATGGGCTAAAACCCAGGTGTTCTTTGCTATAATCAGTTTATCTCTGTCCTGACTACCTACCTTAAAATCTATCTGGGAGTTTGTACCCTTTAACAAGCTTACAATTAAATTCAGTCCCTTTTGATGAAACACATTGACAGCTGCATAATGCATGCATCCACCCCTTAGCTCGATTACATAACCTCTGGGTGCATAAAAAGCTCTAATGAGCGAACTATCATAGGTTCCTTCGGGCCATTTAATATCCTCATCGAGGCCCAGCATCAAGATCATGTCCGTGGTGTGTACGTATACTTCGCTTCCATGGTGGTACTCAAGAGCATTTAATGTATTATTCCTGCCGTAACACTGTCCTACCTGTACATCCATCCCAGCATAAATACTTTTCATTATCGGGTCTAGCTGGTCAGCAAGCTCTTTACGCATCTCAGGAACATCTGCGATATATACTATCTCGTCATTAACTTGGTTACGGTCAAGATATTCCAGCAATCTATCGATTTTAAATCCCTTATGAATTACTCCAAACTTTTTAAAACTATCATCAAACAAAGATGTGATATCTCTTCCTGGATTAAGTTCATTTAATTTTTTTAAAATATCTTCCATTTTTTCCTTTCCATTTAATTAAAATAATTTTTATTATTTTTTTCCTTTCACTAATTTAAGTCTCCTGGCTTATTGATCAAGTAACTGCTTTATTCTTTCGAATTCTGCAAATCTTTTCATATAAATATTGTTCTTCTGGACATCAGGTTTATAAATTGATTTAATTCTAACCATACTATCTATCGCCTCTTTCAGATTTTTATATAAACCCAATCCAAGTGCCTGATAAATTGCCAGACCAAGAATACCGACTTCATTAGTCGATGTGGTTATTACTTCCATATTTAAAATATCCGAAAATATCTGGCACCATAAGCTGCTATTTGATGCGCCCCCCGACAGGACTAACCTATTACAGTTTATACCTCCCTTTCTAAGGTTATTAATATGCATAAGGTGTGAAAACACCACACCTTCGTATATAGAGTAAATCAAATTGTACATATCATGGGATGCATTGAAGCCATATATTACGCCTTCCATCTTTTTTGACAGCTTTGATCTGTAAATAAAAGGAAAATAAAATACATCAGATTCATTGATATTTATTTTTTTAATTTCCTCATCAATTTTTTTATATATCTGTTTTCTTTCCAAATTAAGGCAACCCATTTTTTCTAAGACCTCGCTTAAAAACCATTCAAGATTGACCGCCGAGTTAGGACTCGTGTCCATCGCTAAAAAATTGTTGTTGTCAGGAAATAAAAGCGTTGCCATAATCTCGGAGCATACAGTTAAGTCACTTTTTATAGCAGAATTGATACCCCATGTACCTGAAACTATTGAGTAGGTACCTCCATCATAAATTCCACTGCCAATCAGGCAAGCAATAAAATCTACCAGTCCACCGATTACAGGAGTTCCTTTGTTTAAACCTGTCTCTACTGCAGCAGCTTGAGTTATATATCCTATTATTTCCTCGCTTTTGCTTAATTTTGGTAATCTTTCATATATTTCTGCCAAATCATATAGTTTATAAAGGTTCTGATCGTATTTTTTAATGTTCAGGTTAATTAGACCTGCATTGCTTGCATCTGTATAGTCAGTGTTATACTGTCCTGTTAATTTAAACTTTATCCAG
>CAZLME010000130.1:0-3530 GCA_964560595.1 uncultured Actinomycetota bacterium | reverse complement strand
GAATGCTATTAAGATAATTGGTGACAATACCGGCTTATATGCCCAGGGTTATTTTGCCTATGATTCCAAGAAATCCGGAGGGCTTACTGTGTCACATCTCAGATTTGGAAAACATCCCATTAAATCAACGTATCTTATAACCAGTGCCGATTTTGTGGCCTGTCATAATCAGGCTTATGTAAGGCAATATGACTTGCTTAAAGGGTTAAAAAAAGGCGGGACCTTCCTTTTAAACTGCCAGTGGAGCAAAGAAGAACTTGAGGAGAGACTGCCGGCAAATATGAAAATATATCTATCCCAGAATAATATAAGTTTTTATATCATTGATGCCACAAGTATAGCTGCCGGGATCGGGCTGGGCAGCAGAATAAACATGATTATGCAGGCCGCTTTCTTTAAGCTGGCAAAAGTTATACCTATAGATGATGCTGTAAAATATATGAAAGAGGCAATAAAGGGAACTTACGGGGCAAAAGGCGATAAGATCGTGCAGATGAACTACAAGGCTGTAGATAAAGGGATAGAATCACTTAAAAAAGTGGAAATTCCTGACAGCTGGGAAAACGCAGTTGAAGAGGAAGATACAGCCAGAGCCCAGGAGCCTGATTTCATAAAGAATATCTTAAGAGTAATGAACAGACAGGAAGGTGATAATATCCCGGTCAGTTCATTTATAGGGGCAGAGGATGGAACATTTCCACAGGGAACTGCGGCATATGAAAAGAGAGGTGTTGCAATAAATGTTCCGGAATGGCAAAAAGATAATTGCATACAATGTAACCAGTGTTCATATATATGTCCCCATGCTGTTATAAGACCGGTACTTCTTACAGCTAGGGAACTAAAGGATGCTCCTAAAGATTTTGAGACAATAGCAGCAAAAGGAAAAGAACTTGAGCAGTATGCCTATAGAATGCAGATAAGCCCGCTTGATTGCACCGGGTGCGGAAACTGTGCCAATATCTGTCCGGCAAAGGAAAAAGCGCTGATTATGAAACCCCTTGATTCGCAGATGAATCAGGTTGAAAACTGGAATTTTGCTTCAAAAATTCCAGTTAAGGAAAATGTTATGGCTATTGATACAGTAAAGGGCAGTCAGTTTAAAAAGCCTCTGTTTGAATTTTCAGGTGCATGTGGCGGATGCGGCGAGACTCCTTATGCAAAGCTTATCACCCAGTTATTCGGAGACAGAATGTTTATAGCCAATGCTACGGGATGTTCATCTATCTGGGGTGGTTCGGCTCCTGCAGAACCTTATACGGTTAATTCAAAAGGAAAAGGACCGGCATGGGCAAATTCTTTATTTGAAGATAATGCAGAGTATGGATATGGTATGGCTCTTGCAATAAAACAGACGAGAAATAAAATAGAAGATTACATAAAACAATTATATGAACTGAATGTTAGTGCTGAGCTAAAAGAGGCCGCAGCAGAGTGGATTAACGGAAAAGATGAAGAGGAAGCAAACAAAGAATCTACCGAAAAAATATTAAAACTATTTGAAAAAAACCTTAATGATAAGAAAGCCAATGAGCTGAAAAACAGGATACTGGAACTTAAGGATTATCTGATTAAAAAATCGGTATGGATATTAGGTGGTGACGGCTGGGCTTACGATATAGGATACGGAGGACTGGACCACGTACTTGCATCAGGGGAAAATATAAATGTACTTGTATTTGATACGGAAGTATATTCCAACACAGGGGGCCAGGCATCAAAAGCAACCCCTCTGGGAGCAGTCGCCAAATTTGCTGCTTCGGGTAAAAAGATTAAGAAAAAAGACCTCGGACTAATGGCTGCAACATATGGTTATGTATATGTAGCTCAAATTGCGATGGGCGCCAGTCAAAAGCAAACGCTAAAAGCATTCATTGAAGCAGAGAAATATAACGGTCCGTCTCTTATAATAGCTTACTCTCCGTGTATCAATCACGGCATCTATGCTGGAATGGGCTGTACACAGCTAAGAGAAAAACAGGCGGTAGATGCGGGGTACTGGCATCTTTATAGATACAATCCGGAACTTAAAAAAAGCGGCGAAAATCCATTTATTCTGGATTCAAAAGAACCAAAGGAATCATTCAGGGAATTCCTTATGGGTGAAGTAAGATATGCATCTCTTACAAAAACTTTCCCTGAGATAGCCGAAGAACTTTTTACCAGGGCAGAAAAAGAAGCAAAAGAAAAATATGAAAAATACAGGTCAATGGCTGAATCAAAATAAGCAGATTTACGTTAAAGATTTTAAAGAAAAATTGAATATTTGAAAAAAATGAGGGGCAAAAAAGATATAATAGTTTTAAAGTTTGGCGGCACTTCAGTCGGTGATATTGATAAAATAAAAAAAGTTGCCGGTATAGTTATAAGTGCCAGGAATGAAGGGAAAAGTGTAGTAGCCGTTCTTTCAGCAATGGGGAATACTACCGACAGGTTAATTGACCTTGCAGGTGAGATAACTTCCAATCCGTCCCGCCGTGAAATGGACATGTTATTATCGACAGGTGAGCGGGTATCCAGCGCCCTTCTGGCAATGGCTATCCAGGAGAAAGGTTATAAATGTATTTCTCTTACAGGCGGACAGGCAGGAATTCTAACCGATGAATTTTATTCTAATGCCAAAATTTTAAATATCAAAACGGAAAGAATATTAAAAGAATTAAGAAGAGATAGAATAGTAATTGTAGCGGGTTTCCAGGGTATTAATATAAATGATGACATTACAACTCTGGGCAGAGGCGGTTCCGATACAACTGCTGTTGCCCTGGCATCAGCACTAAAAGCAAAGTACTGCGAGATTTATACAGATGTTGAAGGTGTTTATTCAACTGATCCCAATGTAGTACAGGAAGCTGGTAAGCTGGAAGCACTTTCATACGACGAAATGCTGGAGCTTGCATCTTCGGGGGCAAAAGTAATCCACCTGAGAGCAGTGGAATTTGCCAAAAAACATAGTGTAATATTACATATAAGGTCAAGTTTTAATAATATTGAAGGGACATGGATTATGGATGGTTTTAAAGAAGATATGAGGATGGAAAGGCCGGCGATTACAGGGGTGACATATGATGTAGGAGAGGTAAAAGTGTCAATTTTCGGACTGGAAGATAAACCGGGGATTGCAGCGGATCTATTTGGTAAGCTGGCAGAAAAGAACATCAATGTTGATTTGATTGTTCAGAATGTCAGCGAGAAGAACCTTGCCGCTATCTCTTTTACAATAAAAAGCGAAGATATATCTCTGGCAAAAAAAGTCTTAAAAAAAATAAAAAATATTCGTGTGGAAATGAATACTGACATTGCAAAGGTTTCAATTGTAGGTGCCGGAATGCAGTCACATCCCGGCGTAGCAGCAAAAATGTTTGGAATCCTTGCAGAAAAAGATATAAATATTGAGATGATAAGCACTTCTCCTATAAGAATTTCCTGTGTGGTTAAAAAAAGCAGGATAAAAGAAGCGGTAAAGGCGCTGCATAGGGGCTTTGAACTGGAAAAATAGTATGAATATTATACCTATTTTATACTTAAAT
>CAZLME010000129.1:0-3702 GCA_964560595.1 uncultured Actinomycetota bacterium | reverse complement strand
GGACCTTCTTGATGGAAACAGCGATGCTCATGTTCCATATACAAGTTCAGGCTGGAGGGATACAAGCAGGAGTAATATTACAGAGCATACCGCCTTTATGTCAACTGTTAAATTAAAAGAAGATGCATCCAAGTTTGAGTACTCTCTTGAAGGTGGGCAGTCCCCCTTAAGGTTTAAAATAGACGCGGTCGATTCAGATAGGGGAGATATTGCAGATATAGGTATTAATTTTTCTCATGATAATTACAGGGCTGATTTTGAATACGACAGGGCAAATAATAATTATTTAAAGTCTGTATCAGGCTCTCCTCATAAAGACTACGAAACAGGCAGACAGATCGCAGTAAATAATGTTATCGTTATGATAACTGACATAGAAGGGCCAATTGATGCTGCAGGCCATATGGTAGTAAGGACCACCGGAACAAGCGATACAGGAAAAGCATTTTTCTTCCTTGATGGAAATGTAATAGAAGGAACCTGGGAAAGAACTACGATTTTTGATTCCTTTAAATATAAGGATAGTGAAGGTAATTTAATGTTATTTAACAGGGGATCAACCTGGGTGGCACTGATACAGGATACATCCAGGCTTGAATATTAAAAATATATTTAATTATTCAGACAATATCTTGAGTGAACAAACTGAAAATGAACTTGTAAAGAATGCAATAATAGGAAATGAATTATTTTCCGGGGCAGATTTAAAAAAAAGAGTTTCTGAACTTGGAAGAGAAATAACGAAAGACTACAGGCATAAAAATCTGCTTATTGTATGTATTTTAAGAGGAGGAGTTGTATTCTCGGCTGATTTAATGAAGGAAATTGACCTGCCCCTGAGCATTGATTTTATGAGTATTTCCGCATACGGAATCAATGATACATCCGGTGTAGTAAGGATCACAAAAGACCTTGATGAGCCGATAGAGGGTAAGGATGTTCTAATAGTTGAAGACATTATTGATACAGGACTAACTATAAGCTACCTATTGAGAAATTTAAAATCAAGATTTCCAAAAAGTATTGGAATATGCACACTGCTGGACAGGGATATAAGAAGGATAGTGGATATAGAAATTAAGTATATCGGCTATAAAATAGGAGAACAATATATAGTTGGCTATGGACTTGATTATAAACAGAAATTTAGAAATCTAAAATCTATATATGAATTAAAACTGGATACTGTAAAAAAAGATATAGAGTCTTTGAAGAGCAACTCCAGCATATAAAATGTTATATTTATATATTTGATAATAAATTATCTACTTTTTTTAAATAAAAGTGGCTTTATGGTAAATGACTTAATATATGTTATAAATAAGCCTATAACATCGATTTATCTTTTCAAGTATTATATAATTAAGCAAAATATATATTAATCCGGGACAAAAGATTATTTAAAAGGTTTTTTATAATGGACATTGGAAAGAATTCAAATCTAATAAAGATGAACCTGGAAGGAGTAAGAATAGAGCTGCCTTCTCAAAAACCTATTTTGCTTTTAAAGGAAGAAAATGGGAACAGATATCTGCCTATCTGGATCGGCCCTTATGAAGCCTCCGCCATAGCTCTTGAGCTGTCAAATATAAAAACACCCCGGCCCATGACTCATGATTTAATCATCAATATTATCAATAATTTAAATATAAGTGTTGATAATATCGAAATAACCGATATAAAAGACAATACATTCTATGCCGTAATAAATATTAAAGGCAATGATAGAAAAATTATAAAGATAGATTCAAGGCCATCCGATGCCATTGCCACCGCAGTTAGAATTAAATGTGATATTTTTGTTGCGGAACATGTCCTTGAATCCGGCGGACTTAAAATACAATCAATAGATAAAGAAGTAAAAAAATTTAAGGAATTTCTTAATCATATAGAACCGGAAGATTTTAAATTTAATGAATAAGCCGGTTAATTAAGATTAATATCAATCAGGGCTTCAGCTAACTTTTATTAATTATTTTTTTGCATACTTTCCAAAACTTTTAAAAACTATTTCTACTTTTTAAATATACATAATTTATTCAGAATCACCTCAGATATTTTTATATTGACTTTAAGATGTTTAAATTTTAAAATTACATTAGTGTAATTACAATAAGGTAATTAAAATCATAACAAGGTAAGCTTTGGAATAAAGACAGTTTTAGGATTAAAAATAAAAAATGCAAAATAACGTAATAAAAAAATTTTATAGTTCTAATGAAGTATGCAAGATAGTAGGGATTACATACAAACAGCTTGATTATTATGATAGAACCGATTTCATAAAACCTTCCGTAAATGGGGCAGGGGGATACGGAAGCAGAAGAATGTATAATTTCAACGATTTAATGAAACTAAAGATTATAAAAAAATTGATTGAAGCCGGTATAAGCCTGCAAAAATTGAGAAAAACGAAAAAATATCTGGACGATTATGATAATCAGCACGAAAGCAATAACAGCTTATTAGAACAAACATTAATATCCGATGGTAATACTATCTATGCATGTAATTCTGACAGAGAGATAATAGATACATTAAAAAGCGGACAGGGAGTCTTTGGGATTGCTCTTGGTAAGGTATACTCGGATTTAAACGGAGATATAGAAAAATATCTAATTAAAAATAACAAAGAAGAGACGGACATAAAAACAGGTGAATTGCCTTAATCATAGAAAAAAAATATTTTTATATTAAAACGGAGGTATTAAAAATATTTATGGGAAAAAATCTATTGAAAGTAAGGAAAAATTTAAAATACGATTATGAAAAAAGTGAGAAGCTAAAAAAAATAAAATTTGCCCATAGAAGCGAGGAAGAATTTTCCAAAATACTGGATTTCTATAGAATAAATTGGGAATATGAACCAAGAACTTTTATACTTGAATTTGACAATAGCGGTAATCCTGATGTTAGTTTTACTCCTGATTTCTACCTTCCCGATATGGATCTTTACATTGAATTAACAACTTTAAATCAAAAGCTTGTTACTAAAAAAAATCATAAGATAAAGAAAATAAAAGAATTATATCCGGACATAAATATAAAATTATTCTACAAAAAGGATTATCACAGCTTATTATTTAAATACTTAAATAGGTGATTGCACAAAAAAATAGACAAGCGAGTAGTAATTTATGTCTACCACTCTTTAATTTTTAACTTCAAAATAAATTTACTTTTAAAATCTTATTATTATAAACATTTAATATAAATATGAATAAAAACTCAGATGGAACAATTAGAGGCGGCAGTCTGAAAGGTGATATAAAATATTTATTCAGCCCGTACGGTACTCTTAAAGGTAGACCCGGTATCTGGGGAACCTTAAGGATATTAATGGTAAAATCAGGTGTTCAGGCATTAATTTTTTATAGATTTTACCACTTCCTCTACAAGATTAGATTAAGATTACCCGCAGAGATCTGCAGCAGGATAAATCTTTTCTTTAACGGTGCAGAAATAGACCCGGCTTCAGAAATAGGTTCTGGCTGCAGAATCTGGCATTCTTCAGGAGTTATAATAGGCAGAGGAGTAAAAATCGGAAATAATGTAAGTATCTTTTCTAATGTAGTACTCGGAGGTCTCGGTCATTCTATTTTTCATCATGGACAGCCCGGTTATCCTGAAATAGGGGATAATGTTATCCTTTATACTAATGTCACAGTACTGGGTCCGGTAAAAATAGGTCCTGATTCAACC
>CAZLME010000128.1:0-3906 GCA_964560595.1 uncultured Actinomycetota bacterium | reverse complement strand
AAGATATATTCTCGGAGAAAATGAATAAACTGGAAGAATTTGAATCATCGATTGAACATAAACTATATTCTTCTACTGGAATAAAAATAGATGTTAAGTTGAAAGAACCCAAGACGATACAGAGAAGTACCGGTAAAGCAAAGAGAGTTCTGGACAGAAGGAAAGGAGAGACTCTATAAAAATGTCTGAAAAAAAATTTTGGGATGAAAAAATCTCAACTGCGAGCCAGTCGGAAATTAGATCCATACAGCTTGAAGGACTAAAGAATACTTTAAAGCATGCTTATAAAAATAATAAATATTATAAAAAGGTAATTGATGAAGCGGGACTTAATCCCAATAAGCTAAAAGATATAAGAGATATCGAAAAACTGCCTTTTACTTCCAAGGACGACTTGAGGGAGAATTACCCATTCGGGTTATTTTGTACCCCCTTAAATGAAGTAATAAGGGTACATTCATCATCAGGAACCACCGGCAATCCAACGGTAGTTGGATACACGAAAGAAGATATGGAAATCTGGGCGGATGCACTGGCAAGGATAATGTATGATGTCGGGGTAAGAAAAGAAGATGTGGTACAGGTCAGCCATGGATTCGGGATGTTTACCGGTGGATTTGGTTTTCAGTGTGCAGCTGAAAGGATTGGCTCAATGGTAATCCCGATTTCAGGCGGTAATACGGAAAGACAGCTAAAGATTATGAATGATTTTAATTCAACTGTTCTCTGCTGCACCCCTTCTTATGCGCTGTATATGTCTGAAGTTGCAGAAAAAATCGGGATGGATTTTAAAAAGCTTAAGTTGAAAGTAGGGTTTTTTGGGGCAGAGCCCTGGTCCGAGTCTATGAGGAGTGAAATAGAACAAAGATTGGATATAACTGCCCTTGATAGTTATGGATTGAGTGAGGTAATGGGTCCCGGTGTTTCATGTGAATGTCTTAAACAAAATGGATTACATGTAAATGAAGACCATTTTCTGACGGAAATAATTGATCCGGAAACCGGTAAGACACTGCCTGAAGGAGAAAAAGGCGAGCTGGTTTTCACTTCACTTACAAAAAAAGCTTTTCCGGCCATAAGATACCGGACCAAAGATATATCTTATCTTATAAGGGATAAATGTGAATGCGGTAAAACATTTGCAAGAATGGCAAAACCGATGGGGAGAACGGATGATATGTTGATTATAAGGGGGGTTAATGTATTTCCTTCACAAATAGAAGAGGTGCTTATGGGCATTGAAGACCTGGAGCCGCATTATTTAATAGTTCTTGACAGGGAGAATTACATGGATATTGTAGAAGTCTGGGTAGAAGTGTCGGAAAAAAATTTCCGCGAAAAAATCATGGACCTTGAAGCTTTTGAAAAAAACATTGAAAATAAACTGCATTCGGCTATAGGAATAAGAATAAAAGCCAGTTTAAAAGAACCAAGAACCATTGCAAGAAGCGAGGGTAAGGCACAAAGAGTCTTGGACAGGAGAAAAAGTAATTAGTAAAATACCTTCATTATTAAAAATCATGTGGATAAACTATGGGTAAAATTTATAGTGATATAACTGAAACAATAGGTGGTACACCTCTAGTCAGGATAAACAAACTGGCAGAAGGAAAAAGTGCTGTAGTGCTTGCAAAATTAGAATCATTCAATCCTCTTTCAAGTGCAAAGGACAGGATTGGGATTTCAATGATTAAAGCAGCGGAAAAGAAAGGCTTGATTAACAAGGATACGGTAATAGTGGAGCCAACAAGCGGAAACACCGGTATTTCACTCTCTTTTATATGTGCTGTCAGGGGATACAGGTTAATTCTTACCATGCCGGATACAATGAGTCTGGAACGAAGAAAGCTTCTTTTATTATTCGGAGCTGAACTCGTACTTACGGATGGCAAGAAGGGGATGAAGGGAGCTGTTGAGGAAGCTGAAAAAATCCAGAGAAGCATAAAGAACACTTTTATGCCCCAGCAGTTTAATAATGCCGCAAATCCCGGGATACACCATACAACAACAGCTGAAGAGATATGGGAGGATACAGATGGCGGCGTGGATATATTTGTAGCCGGAGTAGGCACAGGAGGGACCATCACAGGTGTGGGGGAATTCTTAAAAGCAAAAAAACCTTCAGTCAAAATAGTTGCGGTTGAGCCAGCCGGTTCTCCTGTTCTTTCAGGAGGCAACCCGGGACCTCATAAGATCCAGGGTATTGGAGCCGGATTTATTCCGGGTATATTAAATACTTCTATAATTGATGAGATAATAAAGGTCACAGATAAAGATGCAGATGTTATGGCAAGGAGGATAATACGGGAAGAAGGAATTCTTGCCGGAATATCAAGCGGTGCTGCAATGTGGGCAGCATTAACCATAGCAGAGCGGAAGGAATCAAAAAATAAGAATATTGTTGTCATTCTGCCGGATACTGGAGAAAGATATCTTTCCACCTGGATGCTTGATGAATAATAGCTGATATAAGTATTTCTTATAAAAAATAATTAATTACGGATAAAAATAAATTACAGATAAAGATAATCAGTCTGCATAAAGCATCTGATAAAAATAATAATTTCCCATTACTCTTTTTACATAGTCTCTTGTCTGCTCATAAGTTATACTTTCAATGAACTCATCATCATCCAAATTTCCCCTTTTGGAAACCCAATCACTCATTCTGCCGGGTCCGCCGTTATATGCACCGGCGCAGTAGATTTTGTTCTCGTTAAAATTATCAAGTTGCTGTCTTAAATAGAAAGAGCCCATTTTAATATTTGTATCCGGGTCTGTAAGTATATTGACGGTATAATCCGAAATGCCTATCTGTCTGGCAATGCCCTCTCCTGTTGAAGGCATAATCTGCATAAGCCCCTGTGCTCCTGCATAAGAGATAACATCAGGTATAAAGTTGCTTTCCTGTCTGATTACTGCCAGGGTAAAAAGAGGGTCAATATTGTACTGGCTGCTGTAATTCTGGACGGCTTCTTTGAAACCATAAGGATAATAAAGATAGTAAAGGTAATCAATATGAGTCTCATCAAGTCCGGATTTTAGCTTTTTAAGATTTTTGCCGATCATATTTATTGAATTTGAATAATTATTGGACTTAAAATATAAAGTTGCGATTTCAAGGATTCTTGCCGGATTTTCTTCAATTTCGGTTCCTCCTGCTTCTATTTCAAGTGTTGCACTGTTTGAAAATCCAAGCTTAAGAAATTCAATAGCTTTGTTTATATGGCTTGCCCCATTGTCCCCGCCGGCATTATTGTAACTCTCCTCTTCCAGAATAGAATACACGTCCGGGATGATATCTGCAATTTCCGGATTTTCAGGATTTAATTCATTATTTATTACTTTAATCTGCACTGATGAATTCATTTTTTCAAGCATTTCAGCGGCTGCAAAAGTATAATATGAATAAGAATTTAAATTTACAATTCTTTTATATAAATCCATGGCAGTATCATTTTCTCCCAGTTTCTGACAGCATTTTGCCTGCCAGAATAATCCTTTCTCTCCCAGCGAAGTCGCTGAATATGAAGAAGCATAACCGGAAAATGTTGTTTTTGCAGAACTGTAATCACCTGATCTGTATTGTATCAGGCCAAGCTCCCATAATGCATCGGGCAGCTTATCTCCGGATGGATATTCCGCGGATACTCTTTTAAAGTAGCTGGCAGCATTTGCGAAGTCTCCCCTTAAGGAATATATCCTTCCGATCCTGTAAAGTGCGTCATCGCTGAAATTACTTGAAGGAAAAAGTTTTATAAGTTTCTGGTAATATGATATGGCATCATCATTCATATTAAGGCTGGTAAGTGCCATACCTATATAATAGAGACTGTCATCCGCTACAGAACCTGAAACAGACTTTTCATAAGCCTGTACAAGATAATCCCTGGCCGGATTGTACTC
>CAZLME010000127.1:0-3949 GCA_964560595.1 uncultured Actinomycetota bacterium | reverse complement strand
GGTAAAAATAGGTCCCAATTCAACCATAGGTGCACATTCCCTTGTTTTAGAATCGATACCTGCTAATTGTCTTGCTGCCGGATGTCCTGCTAAAATTAAAAAAAAGTCTTAGTTTTATAAAAATATTAAATATTTTTTTTTAAATCTTCAATACATATAATATGCTTATTAAAAGGGGAGGGTTATCTCTATAATAATAGTTCACTGCTGCTAAATTCTTTTTATATAAACAATAATTAAAGCAGAATTTAAACAATATCTAAAAGTTTACATAATGTATATTATCGGAAGTTAATGATTTATATGTGAAATAGCATAAATCTTGCGATTAACCCGACTTACACTGCAAGTTTTTATTAAATGGTGGGTTCTTATTTACCAGTACTTCCAAATCCGCCTTCACCTCTGCCAGTTTTATCGAGTTTCTCAACTATTTTTAATTTGACTTCTTCAACTTTTTTAATTACCATCTGGCATATTTTATCACTTTTTTTTATATAAAAAGTATTGTTGTGATCATAATTTATAAGAATGGCACATATTTCTCCTCTGTATCCGGAATCAATAAGACCCGGTGCATTAACCATTCCTATGCCATTTTTAAAAGCTATTCCCGATCTTGGCTGTAAAAATCCAGCATAACCCTCAGGTATAGATACCTTTATCCCTGTAGGTATTTTTTTTCTTTCAAATGGTTTTAATTCGCAATCAACAGCACTATATAAATCAATTCCTGCATCACCTGTATGTGCATATTGAGGTAACGGGATTGTTTTATCAAGTAATTTTATTTTTATTGTTATCATTATGTCTTTAAAAAAAAATGGTTTTAATTAAATTAAACATAGTTTTAATAAAATAAAGCATGGGTAGATTATACTATTCATACTTAATTATAGGAATAATCAGGATGGAATTTCCTGGAATATAATCAGATGAACCAAGGTTGTTTATTCTCTCTGTTTCACTTACAAATTTTACTTTGGTTATATTATCGGAAAATCTGTTTGCAAGTTCATCTATGTTGGTTTCATTATTTACGCTTATACTTTTATATTTAATTGTATTTATCCCGCTGAATTTATATCTGTTAAAATAAAAAGCAGCTACTACAAGAAATGCTACAATTACTATGAGTATGCAGAGAAAAATTCTTTTTATATTTATTTTTATCGTTTCCAATTTTTCTTACCCTCTTTTTTCTTTAATCTTAAGAATCATTCTATAATAATAAAACCAAACACTTGTTCGTATATATAATACTACCAAACATATGTTCGTGTCAATAGGGAAAATAAATTTTTCATACCTTTTTATTTATAACCTTAAATCTTATATAACTTTTTAATGTTATTTGTTAGAATAACTATTACATCAATTAATAGTCCCCTGCCCGGCTATTATTAAACTTATTTTTATTGATAATATTAAAAAGGAGGAACAATGGCAGAAATTTATTATGACAAAGATATCGACATGAACATACTAAAAGTGAAGAAAATAGCCATAATCGGATATGGAAGCCAGGGGCATGCTCATGCGCAAAATCTAAGAGACAGCGGAATGGATGTAATAGTCGGTGAACTTGAAGGAAGCAAGCCCTGGAATTTAGCCAGAGATAAAGGTTTTGAAGTTTATACCACTGATAAAGCTGCGAAAATGGCTGATATAATAATGTTTCTTGTACCCGATACGATGCAGAAAAATATTTATTATAAGTACATAGAGCCCAATCTTGAGGATGGAAATGTTCTCTGCTTTGCGCATGGTTTTAATATCCATTTCAAACAAATTATCCCTAAAGAAAATATCGATGTCATTATGATAGCGCCAAAAGGCCCTGGACATATCGTAAGAAGGATGTACACAGAAAACAGTGGTGTTCCGGTAATTATTGCAGTCCATCAGGATTATTCAAAAAAAGCCCTGAAGTATTGCCTTGCTTATGCAGGAGCATTGGGTGCGGGAAGAGTTGGTATAATAACCACTACCTTTAAAGAGGAAACAGAAACGGATCTTTTTGGTGAACAGGCTGTTTTATGCGGAGGTACAACAGAACTTATAAGAGCAGGATTTGACACTCTTGTTGAGGCAGGATATCAGCCCGAGATAGCTTATTTTGAGGTATTAAGTGAATTGAAATTAATAGTAGATTTAATATACGAAGGCGGCATATCCTGGATGAGGTATTCTATAAGTGACACCGCAGAATATGGTGATATGGTAAAGGGAAAGGAAATAATTACAGAAGAAACCAGGAAAAACATGAAAAAATTACTTGCAGATATACAAAGCGGTGCTTTTGCACGAGAGTGGATTCAGGAAAATGAAGCCGGAAGGCCTGTATACAATGAAATTAAAAAAAGAGAAGAAAATCATCTTATAGAAAAAGTAGGAAAAGATCTCAGGAAAATGATGACCTGGATTAAAAAAGAAGAGAATTAGTTTTTTAAAATCAAAGCCATATAAGATGGTATCAGGCAGGCATTTCCAGTGTTGTATATGTTCATATATAACTGCTATATGTGAATTATTCAATATATAACAAAACGAACTTATGTTTGCTTTCTATATATTTATTTGTTATAATCAAAAAAGTATCAAGGATTATTTATAATAACTTTAACGATTATACTAATAAATTATGGATGAGAATGTAAGCTCCAGACAGGAAAAAATATTAGACTACATTAATAAAAAAATAAAAGAGTCAGGTTATCCCCCATCTATAAGAGAAATAGCTAAAGCTGTCAATCTTAGGTCATCAGCTACTGTCCATTCTCACTTAAAAAAACTTGAAGAAAAAGGATACTTAAAAAGAAACCAATCAAAACCCCGCGCCATTTCTCTTCTGACAAGACATGGAGATGAAACAGCAGACGGTGGTGGTTTTAACAATATGATATATATTCCTGTAGTAGGAAAAATAGCAGCCGGTAAACCAATTCTTGCAGAGGAAAACATCGAAGATTATTTTCCCCTTACTTCGGATTTTGTAAAAGGTAAAAAAGAAGTATTCATTCTCCACGTAAGAGGAGACAGCATGGTCAATGCAGGTATACTGGACAGGGATTATATTGTTGTAAGAAAACAGGAAAACGCAATAAACGGAGAAATAATAGTAGCGCTTCTTGAAGATGAAGCAACAGTAAAAAGATTTTTTAAGACTGATAAGAAGATAAAATTGATGCCCGAAAATGACTATATGGAACCCATTGTAGTAAAGGATGTAAAAATAATAGGAAAAGTAATAGGAGTAATAAGGAAGTATTTTTAAACGGTACTGGTTTCCCTTCTCCCCTTCTCTCTATATATGTACTCTGAGAGTAATGCAGCGTATTTTGAATTTACATTTATATTCAATACAGCACTATCTTCAAGATCTCTGCGTTTTATCACATAACAGTTCTTATAAATAAAAGACATAATTTTAATATCAACATATAGGACTTTTACAACTATATCCAGATGTTGTTTTTCAACTATCTTTCTTATTTTTGAGTAAAGATCGGGTAGTCCAACTTTTTTTAAAGCAGAAATAAACACGGCGTCATTATATCTGATTTTCAGATTATTGAGCCTTCGGGTATCTAATTTATCTATTTTATTAAAAACCAGCAGCACAGGCTTTTTATCTGCATCAATCTCTTTTAAAACTTCTTTCACGCTTAAAATATTATTCTCAAAATCAGGTTTGTTTATATCTGCAATTAGAAGCAGCAAATCAGATCTCTTAACTTCCTCAAGCGTAGATTTAAATGAAGCTATCAATTGATGAGGAAGTTTTTCTATAAAACCAACTGTATCTGATATCAGGACATCGGAATTGGGACATATATTTATTTTTCTTGTGGTTGAATCAAGAGTAGAAAAAAGACGATCCTCTACGTAAGCATTTGAATCAGAAGTTGAATTAAGAAGGGTTGTTTTACCGCTGTTTGTATACCCT
>CAZLME010000126.1:0-3956 GCA_964560595.1 uncultured Actinomycetota bacterium | reverse complement strand
GGATCGAGCACCAGGTCGTTGACGCCCGCCTCTTTGATCTTGGGAGTCAGTTCGTGCCCCAAACTGACCAAGCTTTAACCCTAAGCATTCTTAGACTGGAAGACGGTAGTGGAGCGACATTTGAATCGAATGCGTCAATTAGTGCGGAACGAATTTATATTTTGAGTGACAGTTGGTTAGAAATACAGGCTGGTGCAAACTTCTTTACTAATACAGTGCAAATAGTAGCGTCGACCCTAAATACGTACGTAGATATGTCCTTTCCTTCGGCCAGTGATTTTGAATTATCCGGAGACGGAACAATGAACATTATGGGGAATAGCACTTTTGGTATTGGTGAGTTTGACGAAACAACTATGGGATCAGGGACGATACAACTCAGTAAAGATTGTATTCTCGATATTGATTCGGATGTTATGATAATAAATGATAGCGTCACATTCATTAAAGACGGGACCTTTGGCTCAGACGACAACATCTCACAATTGACAATCCGTTCGGGAGGTGTAGTTACACATAGTGTATACGATCCAGTAGAGAACCCGAATGCCGGCTTGCATCTTGACGTACGTGGGGTGCTCGCAGTGGAATCAGGGGGGAAAATAGACGTGACGGGCAAAGGGCTGCGAGGGGGACGAAGTGGTTCAGTGTTTTCCCCATCTGGTGAAGCGATGAATGATTCTGCCCAGATAATTGCAGGTTCTAGTGGTGGATCCAGTGTAGGCGCTGGTGGGTCTTTTGGCGGGTTGGGCGGAAATTCCAGCGCTGGCGGTGTGCCAAATGACCCCTATGGTGACCTTGAGAATATCTCCTTTCTGGGCTCAGGTGGGGGCGGATCGTCCACGAACAACTCAGGCGGTAATGGTGGCGGCAAAATAGGTCTAATATGTGCACAGCTTGATTTAGACGGGTCCATATTGGCGGACGGAACTAATGGCAGAAGTGGCGGTGGTGGAGGCTCTGGTGGATCCATAGATGTTGACTGTGACCAAATATCAGGAAGCGGTCAGGTTCGATCAAAGGGAGGGGATGGTCATCGAGTAGCCGTGACGGTTTTCGGTGGGTCCGGTAGCGGAGGGCGTGTTGCTGTCAGTGCAATTGATGGAGACTTTACATCCGAGAATATATCGGCTCCAGGAGGCGGCGGAGATGGTCCAGGCCAGTCGGGATCAGTCTTCTTAGCGTTGCCTGGTGACAAGGAATGGCCTTACTTGAGCCTCAATTGGGTAACACCAACACTAATACGCGAAGACAGGCCAACGCCCTTCTATATCGAATGTCGCAATTCAGGTGCTGTTGCGGCACACGACGTTGTTCTGTTCGTGGATCTCCCGATGGTTACCTATGAACATACCTTCATAGATGAAACAAGTTGGCCATCTAATTGGGGTTACTTCGTGCCGCACGGGGATGCACTCACTTACACGGGCAGAGGCACAATCCCTGTTTGGATAAGGACAATAAATCCCAATACAGTAGCCCAAGTCTCGTTCGCAATAAATCCAGTCGCTAGTGTACCAGTGCATACAGACATTCCTGTAGAGGCTAACTTGGCGGCAAACTACTATGGGTATTTTGCAGATGATGGTGCCTTCTTATCTTCAGAACATTGTCAAACAAGTCTCTTGTACAACATCGTTGTTGCATCCTATGAGGAGATTAGGTTCACTAAGGATTGGAATAACTTTCCACTACCAACTGATTCCTTTGCTACCCTAGCAGAGTCTTGGTTTATTCAGCACGATGCACAACTTAACGGCACTTTGTCATTGACTGATGTTGCGTTGAGATGCATAATGGAGGTCGCCAATCCACTTATCGACTCTTCAGATGTGCCAGAACTGGCGACGATTTGCGCTAGTGTCTCTATCGATCTAATGAAACCACTGGTATTCGTTCCGGATGACTCAATTCACACCATCCCTCAAAAGTCCTCATCAGGTTGTATGCCAGATTGTAGCCCGGAGGAGATTGCCCAATGTGGTGACGAGTTGCCAGACATTCCTCCACCTATACCCGGCGATCGTTGTATTCAGCGTAGTGAAAACAACATTCCTAGAGATTGTGATGCCATAAATACGTCCGGTGCCGAACATGGCGCGTTGGATATTGAGGCGTCCCCCGGCACTGTCGTGTACTCTACCACAGGTGGTACTGTCATAAAATCGGGATCGTCCTCAGATGCTATGAATCCACCGAATGTTCCTATAATATGCGGCAGCCAAAGACCAATTAGCGGCGGGGTCGGGTTTGGGAAGTTTATTGTGATTGCCGAGACTGTCAATCAACTAACCTATTACCACGTATACGCACATTTGTCTAAAGCCTATGTCTCTGCGGGTCAATCCGTTTCTGCCGGACAGCCAATAGGAGAAACTGGTATTACAGGTGCAGACCCAAAGCGGCCACATTTGCATTATGAAATTCGATGTACATGCGGCGGTCGGGACGAATGCGCAAAAGTGTGCCCCGCTCCAAAGCTGCCGGAGGCGCCACCCGATTGCCCTGGACCATATCCAGGTCCTACTGGTGGAAACACTACTGCTTCTTCGAGTATGGAGAGCGTTGCATCGCATGACCCGAATATTAAGTTTGGAAATCACGGATTCGGTTACAATCACGCCATACTGACGAGTGATTTACTCACCTATGTCATTGGATTTGAGAATGTTGATACTGCTAGCGCTGCTGCTATCTCGATTAGTGTCGTCGATACGATGGACGTAGGACTGCTGGACTTGTCGTCGCTGCGACTACTAAGCACTACCATCGGAGATGAGACAGTCAATCTAGTTGACTCGACGATGCCGTTTGCAGTGTCCCTGGATAAACGGCCCGATCAGGAGTTGCGCATAGACATGTCCTTTAGTTTGAATCAAGTGACTGGTGAATTTATCGCTACATATTCTGCGATTGATCCGAATACGGGAGAGCCCCCTGTGGATCCAATGATTGGTGTACTACCCCCCAATATTGTACCACCGCAGGGCCAAGGGTGGATTGAGTTGCAGGTTACTCAAGCCCAATCTCAGGAAAGAGATACTATAATCGTTAATCGGGCTACCATAGTTTTCGACAATAACGCACCGATAAATACAGATGATTGGCACAACCTTATTGACCAGACGCCGCCAACCACTGCAGTAACGGGTATTTTGTATAATGAGGAGTCATCTGAATTCACGATTACCTGGGCTGGAAATGATAATGGTGCTGGAATAAGATGGTATGATCTTTTTGTGGATAAGGGGGATGGCCAATGGGAGCTTCTGTTGGCGAATTACGAAGATACAACTGCCCATTTCTTCACTGAGACATTTGTGCCACTATGCTTTGTTGCATTGGGTCGCGATAGCCTTAACAATTTAGAGGTCTTTGATGAGGCCAATAAGTTCTGCGACATTGTCACCTCAGTTGAGGAGGAAAATGATCTTCTTCCGGATCGCTTCTGGCTATATCAGAACTATCCGAATCCGTTCAATCCATCTACGAGGATTGAATTTGAACTTCCCAAGCGTTCACGGGTCAGTATTGACATTTTCAATATCGTCGGACAAAGGGTCTGTCGACTAGTCGATAAGGAATATGCTGCTGGAAGCTACCGGGTTGACTGGGACGGACGAACAGACCACGGTCAGCGGGCATCGACCGGTGTCTATTTTTACAGAATCGAAGCTGAAGGTTATACAGCAACAAAGAAGATGTTGCTGCTGAAGTAACTCTTTTTGGGGACGGAAAGCCAAGGGCAGGCTCCGCGCCTGCCCTTTCTGCGTAATCCACTGCTTCTTCGACTCAGATGGTGGTTTTCTATGTTATTGTCTTCCAACGCGTTCCATTCGCCGCGGAATAGCCTGATTTCACCGGAAATGCAAATTGCACAAAAGTTTGGGGAGAGTGATATTGGGGCCGCATTTTCTATTTCATTGATATATAATCAATTTACCCACCCATTCTCC
>CAZLME010000125.1:0-3979 GCA_964560595.1 uncultured Actinomycetota bacterium | reverse complement strand
TTATCGAGATCAAAAGTGTGAAGCGGCTGTCCGATTTCATACAATACATAATTTACCTCCTCTTAAGATTAATTACCGGGCAAATATATATGCAATGAAAAAATTAGGTGTGAAACGTATATTTGGTCACTGTGTTTCCGGAAGTCTTCAACCGCATGTAAAACCCGGGCATTTTGTGGTGTGCGATCAATTTGTTGATAGAACAAAAGCAAGAATTGATACTTTTTATGACGGTCCAAAAACAGTTCATATAGCAATGGCTGAACCATACTGTCCGGCACTAAGAAAGATTGTTATTGAAAGTGCAAAAGAACTCGGGATTGATTGTCATCCGGGAGGTACCGTGGTAATTATACAGGGCCCAAGATTCAGCACCCGGGCTGAGAGCAGATGGTATTCATCTCAGGGATGGGAAGTGATAAATATGACGCAGTATCCCGAAATATGTCTTGCCAGGGAACAGGAGATGTGCTACGTAAATATTTCCCTGATTACTGATTATGATGCAGGACTTGAAGGCCATCCCGAAGTAAAACCGGTAAACTTAAAAGAACTGATGAGGGTTTTTAAAGAGAATAATGAAAAAATAAGAAATCTTCTTTATAAGTCAATATCAAAAATTCCTGACGGGAGGGATTGCATATGTTCCAATGCATTAAAAGATGCGGCGGTTAATTAGCTATCTGTGATAAGAGTAATTATTTTTATTGAATGATAATTAAAAAATAATATAAAAATCATGATAAAAAGTAGGAGGAATTGTTTATGAAACTGATAGGCGATGTGGAAATTGAGGGGCTGGAGAAATTAAGAAGTGGAAAAGTAAGAGAAATGTTTTCGTTTGATAATAAAATTTTAATAGTAACCACAGATAGGATTTCTGCTTTCGATTTTGTTTTATCTTCTTTAATTCCTTTAAAAGGCATAATCTTAAACAAAATATCAAATTTCTGGTTTAATTATCTGAAGGATATAATTGATAATCATTTAATAGAAACGGATATTGGAAAATTTCCTAAATTTTTAAAAAGATATAAAGACATTTTAAACGGCAGATCTGTTATAGTTAAAAAAGTCAAAGTTTATCCTATCGAGTGTGTTGTCCGGGGATATATAACAGGGTCCGCCTGGGATGAATATAAAAAGACTGGAATGATCGGTGATCTTAAACTTCCACCCAACCTACCAAGATGCGACCGGCTTCCTGAAGCAATATTTACCCCGACCACCAAGGAAATATCCGGCCATGATATGGCCCTTACCCTAAATAAAGCAAAGAGAATATTCGGTGCCGAAGCAGTGGAGTTTTTAAAGGAGAAAAGCATAGAGCTTTATTTAAGGGCTTCCGAGTACGCAATGCGGCAGGGTATAATAATCGCGGATACAAAGTTTGAATTCGGAATTACTGATGACAGGGTAATACTTGCCGATGAAGTTTTAACTCCGGATTCATCAAGGTTCTGGCCGCTGGATGAATATAAGCCCGGGCGAGAACAAAAAAGTTTTGATAAGCAGTATGTAAGAGATTACCTTCTGGGTACTGATTGGGATAGAAAAACAGCACCGCCTGGACTACCTTCGGATGTTATAAAAAAGACATCTGAAAAGTATATTGATGCATATGAAAAAATAACGGGAGAAAAGTTTAAATAACCTAATCTGTACAGGAACTAAAGTACGTTCTGCCATTCAGCGTCAGAATATCTTTTGAGGAAAACCAGAAAAGCCCCTCCAGTACAGGGTCGATCTGTAACACGTAAAAACCTTTATGAGTTATATCATTTACCAGTACTTCTACAGTTGCAGTTTCACCGGGTTTTAAACTGCCGGGAAGAGTAGTTCTTGTTGTTTTATCATATTCAGAATAATCTACATCCTGGCCATAAAAGTGATAACCAATTCTAACCCTATTCTCGCCACTGTTTCTCCATGTAAAATCTGAAGTATTTGTAATTTCAATTTTTATATAATTATCGTTATCTGTGCACAGGAAAGAAGGTATATAACCTTTTATCTCAGCGCCTATCTCCGCATTTTCATAATCTACAACCTCAAATATTTCTTCAAATTCTTCCGTTTCTTCTTCTGCGGTAACTTCTGTTTTATCCCCCTCCTTTACTCCTTTTTCCTCAGCGCCGACATCTATTTTTTCAGCTGATGCCGGGGCACAGGATGTAAAAATAAAAACTAAAAGTATTGATATCATAATTATAATTAAGAATTTAATTTGTGATGTTTTAAATATCATATTTGTTCTTCCTCACTTTTTATTTAATGTTATCTAATAGCTTATTGGTAAATTATTATAGTTTAAATCTTTTATTTTTTGAATAAAAGAAACAAAATATATATAATGATAATTAATTATTTTATAATAAATCAAAGAGGTTATTATGACATCATTAGAAATAGTAGGTCTGATTGCAATAATCCTGATTTCTGCTCTGGCGATAATTGCGATAGTAATTGCTGTACCTTTATTTAAATTAATAAATAAAATTAGATTTTTAGCCGGAAAATTAAATGAAAGTCTGATTCCTACAGTAGAAAAGCTCAATGATACTGTAACCAATCTGAATACGGAAGTGAGTTCAATTACGGATCTCACACAGAGCGTTAGTTCGATAGTAGAACAGCTTGAAAAAGTTATAAGACTTGCAAGGGTTCTTGTGACCAGTCCTATAATTAAGATTATAAGTACTTCGGCTGGTTTGATAAGCGGTCTTACAAAAGCTGATACTGAAAAAAATAATGAGGAGGATGAATAATGAATGAAGAAAAAAATGGAAACAACGGGAAGAGTTATTTTCCTGGAATATTAACGTCACTTTTATTTGGTCTTTCTGCAGGTTTTGTACTTGGAATTCTTTTTGCCCCTAAATCAGGTAAAGAAACAAGAAAGGAAATAATGGAAAAGAGTGAAGAGTTGATAAAAAAAAGCAAGAACAGCTTAAATGAATTTGAAGGAAAAACAAAAGATTATGTTGATAAAAGTAAGGTTACACTCGCTGAATTAAAAAGTAAAGGGGAAGACTTCGCTGAAAAAAGTAAGGGGAAAATAGTCGGCGTGTCCAAAGTTATTGGTTCTGGGGTCAAAAAGGCAGGAAAAAAGATTAAAAAAATAGTTGAAAAAGGGAAAGATACTGCAAAGAAAGTTGAAGAAGAGCTGTCCTAGATAGGGAATATTGATTCTATTGATTGAGTATAGAATTGTAAAAAAAATTTTAAATACGTTACTTAAAAACGGTGCAGATTTTTCAGAAATTTTTATTCAAAAAAGAGCTTTTAATAATTTACGTTTAGAAGACGGAAAAATTGAAAACTCTACCAGCGGAAATGAACTTGGCTGCGGTCTAAGGCTATGGGCAGGTGAAAGCACCTTTTACGCATATGTTGATTCACTTAAGGAAGATAAGCTGCTAAATGCAGCAAAGGTTTTAAGTTCGGCAATAAATGGAAGCAGCCATATTAAAATTTTAAATCTTACTGAAACTAAAAGCTCTTATGATATTAATGTAAAAAAATTTCCCTCCGTTATTAATCCGGATAATAAAAAAAGTATTCTTGAGACTATCGATAGGGATTCAAGAAATTCCAGTTCAGATGTAATCCAGGTTACATCTGTTCTTTCTGATGTAGAAGAGCAAATATTTACTGCAAATTCTTACGGGTTTTTTTCCTCAGAAGAAATGGCTAAAACATTTCTGGGTGTAAATGTGGTGGCAAAAAGAGGGAAGAATATTGGAACCGGATATAAATCAATCGGCTGGACAGGCGGTTATGAATTATTTGAAATAAAAAATCCCGGAACGCTGGCCGTAAAAGCGTCTAAAACAGCCGTTAACATGCTTGATGCTGTAGATGCACCCGCAGGAGAACTTCCGGTAGTAATCGGACCGGCTTTTGGCGGGGTTATCTTTCATGAAGCGTGCGGCCATGGATTGGAAGCAGATTCTGTGGTGAAAGATGCTTCAATTTT
>CAZLME010000124.1:0-4009 GCA_964560595.1 uncultured Actinomycetota bacterium | reverse complement strand
TAGCGCAATACGACATCACGCTCGTTTCAATCCGCGCCCCCGCATAGGGGGCGATTTAGTATGGTCAACATAAGATTTACTGTGTTCTTGTTTCAATCCGCGCCCCCGCATAGGGGGCGATAGGTCGGCCATCAGCCATACGAATCTGCTTTACAAGTTTCAATCCGCGCCCCCGCATAGGGGGCGATTAATGCCCCGGTTTTGTACTTTGGTGTAAGAGAGTTTCAATCCGCGCCCCCGCATAGGGGGCGATGCTGCGGCGTACAACTTATTAAATGCCAAATTATTGCACACGCGTTTCCGAGGATATCTAATCAAAATATGAAAATGACTATCGCCACTTATCATCTACAAACACAACTGCAAGTGGATTATGCAGTTGGCCAAAATGCGAATCTCCCGGACTTCTTATGTTAGCATAAGGTTCGCGTTCATACTATTAACGTTCCTTCGGGATCATAAGTATTCTTTGCCCCTGAATGTTCAACTCTTTTCTTCCAATTCTTTCCAAGAAAATAAAACCTAAGACTGTCTTTATCTCCTTTTATTTTATCAATTAGTTGCCTTCTTAACACCGCCCATTGAGCCGGATCGACCAAACATTCAAATACTGAATTTTGAACTCTTTGTCCATAATTTTCACAAATTTTGGCTACCTGACGTAGCCGTTTTCTTCCAATTGCCGATTCGGTGTTCACATCATATGTAACCAAAACCATCATGACAAAGTCTCCATATATATTTCACCTATTTAATAAAAAAAGGCGGATATGCATCAACATCTCCTCTCAAAAATCGGGCCAGAAGTAAAGATTGAACATGAGGTAATAAACCAAGGTTAATTTTTTCATTAAGATATGGATGCGTAATTTTATCCTGTTTTCTTTTTTGATAAGCGGCAAGTAGATTTTTCCGCGCCTTATCAGTCATAATGACCGCTCCAGATTCGGTCGTTTTAAAATCATTCCTCTGAAGCTGTTTTCTGTTTACCAGAGAGAGGGCCAAGCGGTCGGCAATATAAGGACGCAATTCCTCCAGCAGATCCAGTGCCATCCCGGGCCGGCCGGGTCGATCTCGATGCAAGAAACCGACCGCCGGATCTATGCCAACTGTCTCCAGAGCGGAAATAATGTCATGCATTAAGATTGTATACAAGAATGAAATGAGGGCATTGATATTGTCCAGCGGCGGACGGCGAGTACGCTCTCGGAAATAGAAATCTTTCTTCTGACATATTATCAAGTTATCGAAAACATTAAAGTATTCTCTGGCCGCGATACCCTCGATACCCCTGGCACGCTCCAGAGTTATTGGTTCCGTCAGTTCTTTTAACAATCTTCTTAACTTCAAGAGGGCTTTCTGCAGAGAGGCACTTATTTCAGGTTTATCTCGGGCCGCACGTAGCAGGATAACTCGTGAGTTCGCTACCTTTGCCGCGATTATCGAACGCGCCACGTCGGCTGAGACATTCTTGTCGTCGGCTTTTCGATATTGTTCTCGTCTCAGCAGGACATTCCCGGAAACAGGACCGCAGACACGAGCCAGGAATTTTCCATATTCAGTCAAAAATGAAATGCCCACTTTATTTTTTCCACAAAATCCCATCAAATATGGGCTGCACGACACATTACCAAAACATACAATACTTTCGATATTATGAATCGGTATTCTCAATTTGGTTTCCTGTTGGATTGACACTCTTACCGTTTCACCATCTTTGGATAGATATGCACCATTTGACGTAACATATAATGTATTCAACAGTTTTTTCATATGTTTATCCGGTAAAGTTTTTGTTTATAATTTCCTCCAGGTAATCTCGGGCGCTTTTTCCATGGATTAATACTTTTGGCATACAGTATGATACAATTGAGCAGCTCCGGCAGTGCTTCCCATAAATGGGCGGCGGCGTAATGTTGGATTTATACCCATCCCGTACACTTTGAATAAGTTTTGTAGTATTATCTCGCAGGCTATTATCGAACAGGACATCATAACGTTTATGCTGTTTGCCGTAATAAATAAATCCCTTAGGGATGTGAATACGGAGCATTTCTTCCAAGCATAAAACCTGACCGCATAACTGAACTTCGTCACAATAATCGGCTTTCGGTTTACCGTGCTTATATTCAATTGGGATCGGTTTCCACAGACCATTTTTGCCTTTAAGTATTATGGCCGCTTTTGCCGCCGCCCGTTTTGTTTCTCCACCGGGCATTTCATGGAATTCAACAACATCAGTTATGCCTGTGATTCCGTATTCCAGTGATCGAACACGCAAACCTCGGCAAATTCTGATATTGTCCCGTACTTCGGTAACGGGTTGATCCGATTTCTCATGGAGTTGTGCACCTTCTACCGTCAATACATTTTCTGACCAGATGTTTTCCAGGTACATAAGTCCCCATTGGCGCTTGCAGAAGGCATAATGCTGTAGCGCCGATATGGGGATTAACTCGTCTTCGGAATACATTTTGTTTATTCTATTTTAATGAGTTCCACCCCTGCAGGAATATTGGATTCGTTTACCGTAATCGTATAATCGTCAAACTTCCGGGGGGCGTCAATCCCGGTTTTTTTCTCGATTTTTATCAGATCGAAAAGTTTCTGGGCATGGGCGCAACCCAATTTGGCTTGTTGAGTACGCTGTGTTTGATCCGAATCGGTACCGACATGTTTGAAAACGTATATTGGTTTTTGGACCGTCATGATTCCTTTACTTGAAGACCGATCATGCTCAAACATATTCATCAGGGCTTTCCAGAATAATTCCAAATCATCTTCTGAGAATTTTGTGTCTTCGGCCAGATGAGCGCTGATAAATCCTTTACCGATATAAAGACCATATGGAATCAAGTTTTTTCGTCCAATCGTGCGGAGTTTGTCTTCCGGTTGCTCGTTTTCCCATTTTTTATAGTTTTCACTGGATTTGGCACCTTTTACATTTTCTGCCACTGCCATACGGGTTATAGATAAATCCATCGGCAGAACCGGATCGGCGGAGCGTGAGAAGGCAATCTGCACCGGGCCTCGCACCTGACCGGCATTAGGGCCGGTGCTCATAACAGCTCCAAAGGTCCGGACATCATAGAAATTTTTACACATCCATTCTCTTGCACGGGCGACTTTATCTTTATTAGCCTTCTTTTCATCAAAGCCGCCATTTTCTTTTTCGTGTGCAAGGGCAATAGGATAATTAAGGTTTGTCGCTTGTTCGATGAATATCGCATATGGTGACTCATTTCCTTTGGCCGTCTGCACGAAGTTGCGAACACGGCGTTTAATAGCCACATCGGAGACCAGGCCATGCATATCCTGGGGATCGATTCGTGGTGCGTTGGCGGCATCGGGATCGCCGTTGGGATTGCCGTTTTCGCAATCGAATAGAAAAACAAATTCATACCGGTTTTTAATTATTTCGCTCATTTTTAACTCCTATTATTAAAGATTAGTTATCTGTGTTCTCCAAGTCTGTTTTATTGTCTTTTTTTGATTTCATGTCAGCCATTTGCTGATAATAACCCAGGGCGAAAAGGCTTTGCTGTTCAAGAGTCAGCGTCTTCGGTACCGTGTCTTTAATACCGCCCCAGATTTCAGCGATTTTTGATTCATACCAGTTCTTCAGCCCTATATCTAATTTACCCAGATGATGCTGGCTTGTACCGGTTAATCGCCCCAAAACAAGAGCCGGTGTGGCACTAGCCGATGAGTAATAGCGCTGAACGATTCCGGCACCTACATCGCCGAGAGCGGCATATTGTAATTTTGCCAGGACCGCCATCAACCGTCCACAGTGATAGGCGGGCTCGGGGTGTTCTTCACTAAGATTGGATTTCATTATTCCTCCTGTCTTTTTAAATCTATTATTTCTTACATGATAGGCTTTCATTAATCCCATACGCGCATGGTTGGGCGGAGAATCTTCAATTAAGTCGATTTTCGTCCGATATAATGCTTGAGCCAGCGCCGATTGTGGGATTGACTCACCGGTAATCGCGACCCGCCACAT
>CAZLME010000123.1:0-4020 GCA_964560595.1 uncultured Actinomycetota bacterium | reverse complement strand
GACTTCTTTTTTTATTGTAGTGGGACACTCTTTACTGGAACTTGCGGTTGTTATATGTTTTTTTATTGGAATATTAAAATTTCTGGATAATCCTCTTATCGCAAAAATAATAGGCGTGCTGGGGGGTATTTTTCTTTTATATATAGGGGTTGATATTATAGTATCAATTTTTAAGAAGAAATTTACCATAGATTTTAAATCAGCGTTAAAACAGGAAGCAATCACCGGAAAATCAACTATTACACTGGTATTCAAGGGTATTCTCATAAGCCTTATGAATCCTTACTGGTTTATATGGTGGATAAGTATCGGAGCGGCTTTTCTTTTAAAAAGTGTAAAATTTAGTTTTGCAGGTGTTACCTCTTTTTACATAGGCCATATCAGTGCTGATTTTATATGGTATCTATTCATTGGGTTCCTGGTTAATACCGGGCGCAGGTTTTTTAATCAGAAGATATATAACGGTATTCTAATTTCCTGCAGTATATTTTTATTTTATCTGGGGATAAGATTTATCATTGACGCTTTAACATAGAAAGCTCATAAGTTGTACACCTGGTAAACTGTAACAATATAAGAACCGGTTAACTTTTATTTCTCAATTGCTTCTAAATTATAGGGCTTATAATAAATATTCCATCATTTAGATTTATTTTGACAGTCTCTTATGCCCTTAAAAATTAATTATTTCTCTATGTAAATATAATTAATAATATACTTAATTATAAAATCCGTATAAAATAATTTATGCAGACCTTATTTTTAAATAAAGATTTCAGGTTCTTAGCTTCAACTAATAACTTGAAGGAGGTTACAAAATGAACGATAAAATAAAGAAAAAACTGGCAATGGTTGTCTTTAGCGGAGATCTGGATAAGCTTATGGCAGCTTTTATTATAGCAACCGGGGCAGCGGCTTCCGGTATGGAAGTAGCCATGTTCTTTACTTTCTGGGGCCTTAGAGCTTTAAAGAAAAAGACCTTAACCGGCAGGAGTTTTTTAGGAAAATTAATGGGTATTATGGAAAGAGGTGATATAAGCAAAGCCTCACCCAGTAAATATAGTTTTGGCGGGCTGGGCCGATGGATGTTTGGGAAAATGATGAAAGCAAAAAAGATTACCACGCTGCCTCAATTAAGACAGATGGCAATAAATATGGGTGTTAAATTTTACGGCTGCCAGATGAGTATGGAAATTCTTGAAATTCCAAGAGATAAAATGATTGACGAAGTTGAAGTCTGTGTGAGCTGTGTGGGAGTGGGATATTTTGTAGAACAAGCCCAGGATTCCAGTATTCAGTTTTTTATTTAATAACAAAAAGTAGTTTAATTATTTCTTTGACCCGAGAGACATTATAAAGTAAGCAATCAAGATTATGATTATGTTAGTCGGTATTTGAAAAATCCAGGTCATATATATATTTCCAAAAGAAGTAAGGTACCCCTGAGTAATATAGTGCAAAGGAATAAATATTAACGGTAACCATGCAAAGGAAAATAGAAGGATCAATAAAAACTCCAGCCATCCCTGAGGGAATAATTTTAAAATATTTTCATATCTTAAAATTACTATCCAGGCAGTAAAAACGATTAAAGAAAAAACAACGGCAATAGGAATCTGGATCACAAGCTGGTTATACTCCATAAAGTAATGATAAATACCAAAACCGAATATAATTGATACTATGTTTATTACCGAAAGAATGAAACTATGTAAAATAATCTTAAATACTCTCATAAACTTTTAGATTAAGCATTATTTAAAAATAATTTTTAATAATTATATTCTAATTAAATCGAAATACCAATTGATAAATATGTTCAATTTTTGTATAAAGTGCTACAGCTTGAAAGACGAAAGACTGCTATATGCAATATTAATAATATTAAAAAAATAAATTAATAAATGATTTAGTTTTATTTTTTTATTTAATAATTTATAATTTGTCTTGGTTTATTAAAATTTATAATCACTTTTTTGCCATTATAAATTCGAATTTACTATAATTTATGTATTATAAATTAGTCATTCAGGTTATAGGTGGTTTAGCACTGTTTATCTTTGGTATGACCACTTTAAGTGACAGCCTTCAAAAAGTCTCTTCAAACAGCTTAAAGTCAATAATCAACATACTTCAAAAAAAGCCCTGGGCTTCTGTCTTGGTTGGACTTGTAACAACAATGGTGATTCAGAGCAGCAGCGCCACTTCAGTGATGACTATTGGATTTGTCAATGCAGGCCTTATGACTTTAAAGACTGCAATAGGGATTATAATGGGTGCAAATATTGGTACCACTATTACTGCCCAGATAGTTTCCTTTAATATTATTGATATACTTTCTTATCCTTTAATAATTATTGGTTTCATTTTGTTCTTTGTCAGTAAAAGGCGAAGATATAAAAATATCGGAATGGCACTACTCGGCCTGGGTTTAATATTTCTGGGAATGAACGTAATGAAGCTGGCACTTGAGCCATTAAAAAATAATATAGACTTTAAAAACTTTCTATTGACCTTTAGCAAGAATCCATTCCTTGGTTTGCTTGTAGGACTGGTTCTGACATCCATGTTGCAGAGCAGCTCCGCGACAATAGGCCTGCTTATCGCTCTTGCGGCACAGGGTTTAATGCCAATAAGTGCCGCTGTACCGGTTCTGTTTGGTGATAATCTAGGAACCTGTACAACTGCTCTGATTGCAAGTGCCGGCACAACGGTTACAGCACGCAGAACCGCCTTTGCTCATTTATTATTTAACATATTTGGAACAGTGCTGTTTTATACATTATTATATGGATTCAAACTTGGTCCATTACTTTTACCCCATATCGGAAGTACGGTTCCCCATCAGATAGCCAATATGCATACGATATTTAATATAACCACAACAATAATTTTATTTCCAATGATTGGATTATTTGAAAAATTGGTTGTTAAATTATATCCGGGTAAAGATATAATAGTTCAAAAAAATGCCTTATATCTGGACAGCAGATTAATTAACACGCCTTCCGTTTCACTTGATCTGGCTAAAAAAGAATTGCTCCGTATAATCAAAATAGCCCAGAACATGTTTAATCTTTCATATGAAAGATTAAATAAAAAGGATATAGCAATTGAAAAGAAGGTTCTTGATAGAGAATATGCCGTGGATAGTATCACGGAAGATATAATAAGATATCTTACCAAAATCTCACAAAAATCATTGGGTCTAAGACTATCCAATAAACTTACTAATTTACTGCACGTAGCCTATGATGCAGAAAGAGCCGCAGACCATACCGAAAGCATGCTCTATCTAATGCTGGTAAAAGAAGAGAATAATATGAATTTCAGTAAAATTGCTCTCCAGGATTTGGAATTAGCAGTTAGTAAAGTCAACCACCTGTTTAACTCTCTGACATCAGGTATAGAAAAAAACAATTTAGGTCAGCTTAAAAAATGTGAAAAAATTGAATCCGAAATAGATTTACTGGTAAAAAAAATCCGAACTTCCCATTTAAAAAGGCTCCGGAACGGTGATTGTACGCCGCTTTCAGGAGTTGTTTTTACAGATATCATCCTCCATCTTGAAAGAATAGGAGATTTACTTTACGGTATATCAAGAAATCTTTTAAATATTGAAGAGTATTAATTAAACTATTCGATAAAATAATAAATAAGATGAGAAAATCATTCTACAATAAAATCAGTGAAATTTCCAAAAATGTTATATCAATGGGCAAACTGGCACAAGACTCAGTATGTAATGCCATAAACGCTTTAATTAATGCAGATACTGCTATTGCTCAAAAAGTAATAGACGAAGATTGTAAAATAAATGATTATGAAATCCTAATTGAAGAAAAATGTGTTATACTCCAGGCAGAACATCAGCCGGTCGCAAAAGATTTGAGGTATATACACTCCATTAGTAATATAGTCATACATCTTGAGAGGATTGGAGATCTTTCTGTTAATATTGCTAAAATCGTTAAAAATCTGTCTAAATTAAAAATACAATATTTAGACGAAGAAATGAAA
>CAZLME010000122.1:0-4024 GCA_964560595.1 uncultured Actinomycetota bacterium | reverse complement strand
AAAGGAGCGGTATCAATAAAATTAGCTGATAAATTAAAATGTAATTGCAGCGGAATTGACGTAATCAGGGAGTTTATTAATTAGGCTGTTTCAAAGGCAAGAGAATACAAAGTTGATTCTATTAGTAAATTTGAAGTGGGTGATATACGGACAAAAGTTAAAGATTTATTAAATTTTGATGTTATTATGCTCGGGGCTATTGGACCGGTTTTCGGGGATTACTATTCAACTCTTATAACCTTTTAAGATGCTTAAATAAAAAAGGAATAATTATTATTGATGACGGTTATATTGAAGATAATAGTGGCTGTATCCATCAGCTGATTTTAAAGAAAGGAATAATTCTTGAACAAATAAAAAAAGCCGGAATGAAGCTTCTTGATGAAGTGATAATAAAAAAAGATGAAATAAAGGATTCGAGCGATTATATATTTAAAAAACTTAAAAGAAGATGCAAAGAATTAATTAAAAGGTATCTGGATAAAAAAATGCTCTTTGAGAATTATATAAAGAAACAGGAAGAAGAAAATGATGTTCTTGAAATAAAAGTAGTTTGTTCAACGATGGCAATAAGTAGATGAAACAGAAAAATATTTAAAAAAGAAGAGAATAAAAATTCCTTAAAAATGAAAAGTACTGGTATTCAAAGATTAAAGAGCAGTATCTTTATACATTTATCCTTCTACTTTAAAGTAGTCATCATCAGCTAAAACTTCTGCAAAAAGTCTTGCAAGAGATGGATCAAATTGGAAACCGGATTCTCTTTTTATCTCTTCTACTGCTTCATAATTAGACATAGCTTTTCTATAAGGCCTGTCATTGGTCATTGCATCGAATGCATCAGCTATTGCGACAATCCTTGAAATCACAGGTATTTTTTTACCTTTAAGCCCTTCGGGATATCCTTTACCGTCCCATCTTTCGTGGTGGTACAATATACCTCTGGCAATTTGTTCCAGATCGCGCGAGGAATTGGCAAGTCGGTAACCAACTTCGGGGTGTTTTTTTATGGCTTCCCACTCTTCTGATGTTAATTTGCCGGGTTTTAAGATAATGCTGTCGGATATAGAAATTTTACCTATATCATGAAGTATTGCAAGAAGTCTTAATTCATTTAATTCATTGTATTTTAAGTTTATCTTTTCTCCTACAAGCAAACTTAGATTTGCCATTCTCATAGCATGTTCTTCAGTTTCATAATATCTTTCTTCCAGAGCATTTTTTAATGATAGGATTATGGAGCTGCGAGCACTCTCATTTTCCAATAATTTATGTTCATTCATTATATCTTCGGCTTCTTTTACTATATCATCTATATTTTTTTTGGAATTATTTTTAACCGCAAAGCCCATTGATATATTCAGAGGCATACTCTTAACGCTATTTCTAACACAACTTTCCTTAATTCTATCAATTATCTTTACGGAATCTTCTTTTTTAGTTTTAGGCAGTATTATTGCAAATTCATCGCCGCCCCACCGGCAAAGGATATCTTCATGCCTTAAATTATTTTTAAATATCTCAGCTATTTTCTTTAAAACTTCATCACCTTTATTATGGCCATATGCATCATTTATAAGTTTTAGACCATTTATATCTCCGATTATGACAGAGACCGGGAACTGTCTTTTAGTGTTAAATCTGTTTAATTCTTCTTCAAAAAATAATCTATTGTAAATACCGGTCAGCTTATCATGATATGACTGGTAATATAATTGTTTTTCTTTTTCTTTTATGGATGTTATATTGGCAAGAATTAATAACTTACCTATAGTTCTATTAAAGTTATCAAGTATTGGAGATACTCTTACATTAAAACATTTTTCCTCTCCATTTATTCTAAATTCAATGTCTTCTTTGTAATTTCGTAATTTTATGCTGGTTAATATATCTTCGAATTTTTTTCTCTGTTTGCCATCCAAGATAATTGGAGATAATTTATTAGATATGTGTTCCATATTTAATTTTTCTTTTTTATATTTTTTTTCATCCAGGCTTAAAATGTTATAGGCTGACTTATTAATTTCTACTATCTGGCCGTTTGTTTCAAAAGCAAAAACTGCATCTTCCATACTCCTGAATATTCTGTTCTGTGTGATTCTCCATAATCTGAAATTAGATATAAGGAAACCAAGAGATATAAAAAAATATAAAAGAAAACTGGTTGCCCAGGCTACAGGTGCTGGCTGTATTACTTTATTCTCTATTAAAAAGTGTAAAAAAGTTTCTCCCGAAAAGCTAAAAGTAAATCCTATCAGTAATAATACCATAGCTAATACAGACTTATTGGATCTGATATTTTGATAAATCCGGTAGCTTATTATGGAAATAGTAGCAAGATTTATCGGGAGTATAAAAAATAGCTGTATAACTGATAGAAGTGGTGCTTTAGCAATATAGCCATATGATATTTTCTCAATACCTGTTTGATTAAAGAATATTAGTAATGCACTTAAAATCAAAGATAGAGAATAAAATAATGTAAAGCAAATTTTATATGTTTTACTTACTTCTTTCATTGTAAATTGAACAGAGAAATGGAAAATAATAGCCGGCATAGTCACGATAGCAGTTACGATGATATTAGCCCAAATTGTCAACATTACTGTATTGCTGCTGGTTAAAAGCACAAAACTGCCAAGTGAAAGAAGAAGAATGTTTGCCGAAAGAATAGCAAATGGTACCTTATTTTTACCGAGAGGGTTTTTAATAAGATTTAATACATGTATAATTGGAATATATAATAGTATATATAAGAATATACAAATAAATATAAATGAAATATTTAACATAATAATAAAAATAAATTATAAATAGTTTTTATACACAATTATTATTAATAGCCACATTATTATATTAGATTTATTTTTAAAAATCAATTATTAAATTAATTTTTTTTTATTCTTTTTTTAAATCTTATTTTTATAATATAATTATTATATATTTCTAAAGATTCTTAAGTTATGAAATTTTGTGGAATTTATGTATCTTTATGCATATATTGTATAATCTAATAATGCGGAATGGTGTGGAGAGATGGCTGAGCTGGTCGAAAGCGCTCGACTCGAAATCGAGTGTGCTGCTAAAAAGCGGTACCGTGGGTTCAAATCCCACTCTCTCCGCCAGTTAAAAATGGATTATGTATAAAATATGGATATAAGATAGCTTCCGACTTAAAAGATTTACCGGAAGGACATAGAAAATTTTTATTGAGGAAAAAATTGTAAATCTTTAATCCTAATCCTAATAATCAAGAATGGCTACACGCTTTTTATCCCATGCAAGAGCGTCCTTGATGCCTTCTTCAATTGTTTTCAAAGGAGCCCAGTTCAGCAGCTTTAGAGCTTTTTCACAGCTTGCGAAGCTGCCCGCAACATCCCCGGGACGCGGCGGAGCTTCTATGACATTAATCTTACGTTCATAAACCTTTTCAAAAACTTTAATGAATTCTTTAACAGTTATACCGTTTTCAGTACCAAGATTGATGACATTGTAATTTTTTGTATTGGTACCGGTGTTAATAACTGTATCAAATTTTTCCAGAGCCAGAATATGAGCTCTTACCAGATCCCAGACATGGATATAATCCCTTATGCCGGACCCATCCCTGGTCGGCCAATTTACACCTGTTAATTGAAATACATCTGTTCTTCCCATTGCGGCTTCGATTAATTTTCCAAGCAAATGGGAGGGATATTGATCATGGGGCCCTGTGCGTAATTTCGGGTCTGCTCCAATCGGGTTAAAATAACGGAGAGAGATACACTTTAATGGATAAGCGGCACAAAAATCTTTCAGAACTCTTTCCATTATAATCTTTGTCATGGCGTAGGGGCAATTTGCTTCTAATGGAGAATTTTCGTCAACCTGGAATTTTGATGATGGGGCATAAATGGAGGCTGATGAGCTGAATATAATTTTTGCGTGATCTTAATCAATCAGGCTTTTAATCAACTCAAGTGATTTACAAACATTTTCCCTGTAGTACTTGTAAGGATGTTCGACAGATTCAGGCACTACAATG
>CAZLME010000121.1:0-4110 GCA_964560595.1 uncultured Actinomycetota bacterium | reverse complement strand
TTCTTCAACCAGCATCGATTCTCCTGCCAGTATCTTTGAACGCTCCCGTGTCGCTGCAACCCGGGGCGGCCACTGGCAGGGAAAATCTCTTTCCTTGAGACAATGAACTATCGTTTCCCCTACTAATCCAACTCCTACCACTGTTACTTTTAAAGCCAACTTATAACTCCTTTACCACTTCAGATATAATAATAACAAAAAATGGTGTATAAAATAATGCAGTTAAATAATGTGAGAATGCACCGTTACTGATTGCACTATTATAAAAACTTTCCTGGACAAGCACAACGATTTATTTAAAATTATCCTCAAAATAATCTTTAACCTCTTTCAAGCTGTTAAACTTTTTAAATAGCATTGCCTCTATTTCTTTCCCGGGTTTGATAATATCCGGAACCATAACCGGCAGCATTCCCGCCCTGTAAGCTGCCATTATCCCATTTTTCGAATCTTCCAGAACCATACAGTTTTCCGGCGGGCAACCTGTTTTCTGAGATGTTTTTAAAAATATCTCAGAATCAGGTTTTCCTTTTACTATTTCATCATCACAGGTAACTACATTAAAATATTTTTTGGTGCCTGATATGTTCAAAAGCATTTCTGTTCTTTTTCTTTCTGTCGATGTAGCCAGCGCTACCTTTAATTGTTTTTTTCTTATATACTCTAGAAGTTCAGAAAGGCCCTCCTTTAAAGGTACGCCTTCCGTATTCATATGATTCTCCAGAAGTCTGGTTGATTCATCTATAATCTTTTCAAATGGAAAACTGTGGCCAAAATATTTTTTATATACTTCCTTCGTTTTTTTCATATTCAGGCCAATCGTTTCTTTAAAAATTTTATTACTGACTTTTTTCTTATATTTTTTACATGCTTCCTTCCAGGTTCTGAATAAAAGTTTCTCGGTATCAAACATCAACCCATCCATATCAAATATTATTAATTTTATCTTATATTTTCCTATATTCATTGGCTGTTACTTATTATATTTTTAACCAATCTATTTTATCTTCACAATTTTTTCCTATATGGATCTCTGTGGCTCCTGCATATGCCTTTATCTAAAAAGATTAATCCAATTTTCCATAAGCGCCCTTCCACTCGTTGGCTAACCTGATAAATTTTGAATATCCATTTTTTCTTACAAATTCAATAGCATGTTTATATTTCTTGTATTTGTAACCGTTTTTACCATAAAAACCGTGAATTATTTTACATCCAGTGTAATCCGTGCAATCAGCGCAAGTTTTAAGTTTTTTTTCCTTAAAACAACATACTTTCATAATACATTTTGCTTTGTTAATGTTACTTTTCCCTTCATCATATCCTAATTTACAGCCCTTACAAAATCCTCCAATAAATACTTTACATGTTCTGCAATAAGCACCGCAACATCCGATAAATCTAATTGTTAAGTTTTTTTGTATTTTCATTTAAACATTATATCTTTCTATTTAGCCATTGCCTTTACTTTTAATTCTTCCGGCATTTTTTCTATGGCATAACGAAGCGCTGTCCTGGGCATAACCATCTTATTTTTGATTACATAATCGAACACTTCATTTTGATGTGCCTGGCTTGCCACTTTGAGCATCCAGCCATAGCCCTTTTGCACCATGTCATCCTTGTCCAGAAGTAAAATATCGGCGATTTCGAAAATATCTTTTAGAAATTTCCCTTGTCTGGCAGGGACAATTAGAGATACTGCTGAAGCGCGGCGCATCCATCGGTTCTTCGATTTTGCCCATCTTTTTAAATCAGACAAATATTCCGGATATATTTCTATAAAAGTACCTACAGTATGATTACAGAGAGTATCACATGATGCCCAATTAGTTACGTAATCATTTACCCATTTTTCAAATACTTTAAAGTCCTCCGGTTTATATTCTTTATGAATACGATAAGACCAACTACAGGCAATACCTGATTCCTCCATATAACCTGACTGCCACAACTCTTCACACAGGACAAAAATTTCCGTTTTCTTTTTATCCTTGATGGCCCTGAAGTATTCTTTGCCTATTTTACCTACAACAGCGGTTTTTACTCCATAAAATCTGACCTTCTCTTTAAAAAAATACTCACCGCCTTCTTTTGTTTTCCGGTCAGCATTTTGTTTTAATTGTTGACGGATTGTTTCAATGATTTCACTCATGTTTTTGCAGTACCCCCCATATAATAGTCCCCATTATTTAAAACCTTAATTTTAATAATTCAATACGCCTTTTCATTTCATCAATAACTCCGGTTTCTTCCTGAACAGTCTTTGCTTCAAAAGTTACAGAAAACCGGACAAATCTGCCAGCATCATCCCAGGGAACAGTTGAAATAAGCGATTTGCGGATTAGAAAATCCGAAAATTGAGCTGCAGTTTTAAATACATCGCCATTCCCGGTTCCGACAGGAGCCTTCACATAACAATAGAATGAACCTCCAGGCTTTTTTGCATTGAACCCTGAGTCATTAAGAGCTTTGACAAGCAGATCAAATCTCCTTGAATACTTTTCAACCGTTTTTAGTGTTATTTCATAATGGTTCAATGCTTCAATGGCTGCCTTCTGTATGGCTCTAAACTGGCCCGAATCTGTGTTATCCTTAACAGTTGCATAAGCTTTTATTGCTTTTGGATTTCCGCAAACAAAACCAATCCTCCAGCCAGTCATATTAAAAGATTTTGATAGAGAATGGACTTCAACACCCACATCCATTGCGCCATCTATTGAAAGAAAACTTAAAGGCTTGTATCCATTATACGTCAGGGCTGCATATGCAGCATCATGAATAATAATAACGTCATTAACGTATGCAAAATCTACAACACTTTTAAAAAATTCTTTTGTGGCAACGGCACCTGTGGGGTTGTTTGGATAATTGATATACAAAGCTTTTACTTTTTTAAGGACCGGTGATGGAATTGATTTTAAATCAGGCAGGAAAGAGTTTGATTCTAACAATGGTATATCATAGACTTCTCCTCCCAGGTATTTTGTATATGTTGCAGAAACAGGATACCCCGGTATTGTTGTAAGAAGTAAGTCTCCAGGGTTTATAAAACATATTGGCAACATGGCAAGAATAGGCTTTGAACCGATACCATGGATAATGTTCTCAAAGGGATTTATTACGGTTACTCCAAATACTTTTTTTAAAAATTGCGCCGCAGCCTGCTGGAATTCTGCAATACCATTATCAGCGTACCACCTGTTTTCCGGCTTCCCGGCTTCAGCTGAAAGAGCGTCCACAACCAGCGGATCGGCGGGCCAATCAGGCTCACCAACACCCATATCAATTAAAGGAACATCTGGATGTTCTTTTATTGCGGCTGCTTTTACCCGTTTTATAAGCTCAAATTTATATATTTTAGTAGATTTTCCAAAATTTAATCCGCCAAGCCGTTCGGAAATTTTATCATCAAAAAAATTCATCACACCTCCATAAATTAATTCCTGCTTTTATGAGTTATTCTAATATATTTTCAATTATAGATAAATTCTAATAAATTTTAACACGCAGGATAATTTTATATAATCATTTTTTTGGGAGGATTTAAAAGGAACAGCGCCGACATCTCTTATTGATCGGTCTTGATATTTCTTTAATTCCAAGCTAATGTATAGCTTATTATTTTTTGAAGGCATTTGTATTAAGTATCACAAACTTTTAAAAAAATTATTCGTATTTAAGCCGGGATAAGGATAAGATTATCTAAAGCAAATGATTCAGAATCTTATATCCTTAGACGAAAAGAGGGGCAAACATGAAAGTATTGATTACAGGAGGGGCCGGATATATCGGCAGCACAATAGCTTCCGCGCTTGAGGATGGCAGGCATATACCTGTTATCCTGGATTCATTGATAACTGGTAAGAGGGAATTCGTTTATGATAGGATCTTTTATCACGGAGATATCAGTGATAGCAAATTACTGGAGAAAATCTTTTCAGAGCATAATGATATCGCATGTACCATACATTGTGCCGCTCTCATTGTAGTGCCTGAATCTGTCGAACATCCTTACAAGTACTACAGGGAAAATGTATGTAAATCACTTGAGTTGTTTAAAAGCCTGATTGATTTAGATCACGCAAAAATTATATTCAGCTCATCAGC
>CAZLME010000120.1:0-4364 GCA_964560595.1 uncultured Actinomycetota bacterium | reverse complement strand
TATTTATTTTATTTTTAAAATAAGAAACATTTGTAAAATTTTTAAATAACGTGAAAAATTTGTATAAAGTTGTAAAAAAAGAAAAGTTAACAGAAGATGCAGACATGTTTTATATTAAAGCCCCCTTAATAGCAGATAAAGGAAAAGCAGGACAGTTCGCAATTATAAGAATAAACGAGGAAGGGGAGAGAATCCCTTTAACTATTGCAGGCTATGACCGTACAAATGGAATAATCATGCTGGTTTCAGCGAGAGTGGGTAAGACCACTTCTTTATTGTCCCGGTTAAAGAAGGGAGATAATATACTGGATGTAGTGGGCCCGCTTGGAAATGCTTCTGAAATTAAAAATTTTGGGAAAGTAATCTGTGTCGGCGGTGGCGTAGGGATAGCTCCCATTCTTCCTGTGGCAATAGAAATGAAAAAATCGGGCAATCATGTAATCTCTATAATCGGTGCCAGAAATAAAGATTTTCTCATTTTAGAAAAAGAAATGGCAGATATCTCAGAAGAATTATATATATGTACTGATGATGGTTCCGTGGGATATCATGGATTTGTATCAGGATTTTTAAAAGAATATCTGGAAAAAAATATAAAAGGTGGCACCAGTAAAAAAACAGATATCGCAAGAGTGATTGCCATAGGACCGGCTTTAATGATGCGTACCGTATCTGAAGTAACCAGGCCTTTCAATATAAAAACCATAGTTTCACTTAATTCCATAATGGTTGACGGGACCGGAATGTGCGGGTCATGCAGGGTGGAAGTCGGCGGTAAAACTAAATTTGTATGTGTTGACGGACCTGATTTTGATGGGCATCAGGTAAATTTTGACCTGCTTCTATCAAGGCAAAAGATTTACTGCAATCAGGAAAAAAAATGTATGGATATTTACGAACATAAATGCAGGTTAGAAAAATAGCAGCAGCATATTATTATAATATTATTTATAAATTGTATTGACGAATTATAAATATACTACTCCGGTATAGGATAGTTTAAAATATGGCCGAAAATTTTATAAAAAAAGAACCAAAAAAAGAAAAGATTTCCAGAGTGGCCATGCCAGAACAAAGCCCTGCCAAAAGGAGCAATAATTTTAACGAAGTTACACTGGGATACTCTGAAAAAGATGCTCTGCGCGAAGCATCAAGATGCATCCAGTGTAAAAATCCCCGGTGTATAAAAGGCTGTCCCGTAGAAATTGATATTAAAGGTTTTATTAAATTAATTCAGGAAAAAAAATTTGATGAGGCCCTTGAGAAGATAAGGGAGAAAAACGGCCTGCCGGCAATATGCGGCAGGGTGTGTCCGCAGGAAGACCAGTGTGAGAAGGAATGCATACTGGGTATTAAAGGAGAACCGGTGGCAATCGGGAGGCTGGAACGTTATGCAGCGGACAGGGAAATGAAACATATCGCGGAAGGGATTAAAGAGTGCACCTGGTTAAAAGTTACTAAAAAATGCACAAAAGAAAAAGTCGCAGTAATCGGCTCAGGTCCCGCCGGCCTTACCTGTGCCGCTGAACTGGCAAAGCTGGGTTACCGGGTTACCATATTCGAAGCGCTGCATAAACCGGGGGGAGTTTTAGTTTACGGTATTCCTGAATTCAGGCTTCCCAAAGAGATAGTACGAAAAGAGATTGATTATGTTAAAAGCCTTGGAATTAAAATTGAAGTAAATATGGTAATCGGAAAAATATTGAATCTGGAGGATTTATTTAATAAGGGTTTTAAAGCAATCTTTATATCAACCGGTGCAGGCCTTCCTTATTTTATGGATATTCCCGGAGAAAATCTTAACGGGGTTTACTCGGCAAACGAATACCTTACAAGGTCAAACCTGATGAAGGCGTATAAGTTTCCCGAATGTGACACACCTATTGTTAAGGGGCTCCGGGTAGCGGTAGTCGGAGGAGGCAATGTGGCACTGGACTCTGCAAGGATGGCAAAAAGGCTGGGGGCAGAAAATGTTTATTTAATATACAGGAGAAGTGAAAAGGAAATGCCGGCAAGAGATGAAGAGATAGAACACGCCAGGGAAGAAGGGATTGAGTTTAAGTTACTGGCCAACCCGGTTGAGATATCGGGAAAGGATGGCTGGGTTGATAAAATAAGGTGCATCAAAATGAAACTTGGCGAACCCGACCAGTCGGGCAGAAGAAGGCCTTTACCGGTAGAGGGCTCAGAATTTGATACGAAAGTTGATGGTGTAATAATGGCAATAGGACAGGGACCGAATCCGCTTCTTACTTCCACAATTCCCGGAATAGAGCTTACTAAATGGGGCAATATAAAGGCTGATCTGGCAACAGGAAAAACAAATATAAGAGGGGTCCTGGCAGGCGGAGATATAGTTACTGGTGCCGCAACAGTTATACTCGCGATGGGTGCAGGGAAAAATGCAGCTAAAGCCATAGATGAATATATCAGGACAGGTAATTGGCAGAAACTTTGAAAATAGAATTTATTTAAAATCTAAAATTTTTTATCAATATTCATATTTTTAAGATTTTTAACCTGATACCTCACATAATATAACAATTCTTCGAATATATATTATGAATTTAATTTAAATAAAAAAATAAATGTGGATTTTAAGTATTCTTTGAATAATAATTATTGTTAATAAGAATTATTTAATGGGTTATAAACTTAATATCAGAAAAGTTTTAATATTAAAAAATTTATTTTAGAGTAATGGAGGTATAAATGAAGATTAAAAGATTATCATCTAAACTACTATTTTTCTTTCTTGCTGCTGTTTTAATAGCAGGGATAATTTTTACGGGTTGCTCCAGAGCAGTTAAAACTGCCAGTGATGAACTTGGGTCCTTTAACAGAGAAGCAGAAATGGCAGTCATGGAGGAAGCTGTGTCAGAAGCGCCGGCTGCAGATATGGAAGTTATGGAGGAGGAAGCTGGAGCTTCAGAAAAAACTGCAATAGATAGTAATGTCCAATATGGCGAAACTGCTGTTGCCGTTGACAGGAAAGTCATTAAAAACGCTTATCTTGAAATAGAGATTGAAAAAGGTAAATTTCAGGAAACTATGTTTGAATTAACAAATCTTGCGGAACAGAACGGCGGTTTTGTAACCGACAGCCAGAGTTACTCCGATTCCGAAGGTAATCTAACCAGCGGCTATATTACACTGAGGGTTCCTTCTAATAAATTTAATTCTGCTTTAGATAAAATTAAAGAAATAGGTACCATTAGGGATATTTCAACCAGTGGTCAGGATATAACACAGGAATATGTTGACCTTGAGAGCAGATTGAGAAATTACGAAGCCCAGGAAAAGATTCTCCTGGAACTGATGGAGAAGTCGACTAAAGTCAGTGACAGCATAGAAGTACAGAAAGAGCTTAGCAATGTCCAGGGAGAAATAGAAGTAATTAAAGGAAGAATGAATTATCTGGATGACATGGTATCTTTTTCTACTATTAGTGTAAATTTCCATGAACCGGACCCTTTAAAAACTGCCACAGGCTGGGGGTTTGTAGAAGCCTTAAAGAAAGGTCTAAGAGGTGCGGTAACTGCGTTTAACTGGATAGTAATGGTGTTAATTGCAACAATCCCATTATGGATTATACTGGGGATAGCAGGATTAATAGTATGGCAAATTATAAAGGCAAGAAAGAGGAGAAGAGCCATAAAGGAGCAGAAGAAATGAAAAATTCGGATATATTTGGTTATACGCTGCTTATCTTTGGACTGGGAGTTATAGCCGGGCTTCTCATTGCTCCCCGGAAAGGTGAAGATACACGGAAAATAGTAATGGAACATATGGAAGGATGCTGCGGCAAAACCTGTGAATTTATAAAGGAGAAAGCAGCAAAAATAAAAAAACACGCGGGTAAATATGAAAAGTTATTGAGAAAGGATCTGGAGGAAGCCTGATAGTAATTTTAATACTTTAAATATAACTATATAGGATTTTATAATTATTTATATAAGAACAAGCCCTTTTAAAAATGTATAAAGGGCTTGTTCTTATATAGGTTATAACCCGGCAACTGACACAAGTAATAAAGATGTTATACATTCAATAAAAATATGAAGGGTTATAGATGCTGGATTGATTTTATCAGTACATCCATATACCAGGCATACTTTTTATTTAAGCTATAGACTTAATAAAACAATAAAAAGATTTCTAAAAAAAATTCTAAAAACTTTTATAAAATTATTATTTGACAAATCTTGTAATTTTTGATATTATTAAAACTAATCTTTGGATAGAGACAGCATTTAGTAATATTTGAAACTTGCAGGCGAAAGACTGTAGGAAGAGAAAAAAATCTTAATTGAGGTCAATGAAGTTCAAAGAATTAGGCCCCGAGGTGTTAAGTAACCTAAGGT
>CAZLME010000119.1:0-4503 GCA_964560595.1 uncultured Actinomycetota bacterium | reverse complement strand
ATAGAAAATTAAAATTTTTAAAATCACTCAACCGAGAATTCCACGGTTTCAATCAGTTCATCATTAAGGTAAACGATTGAGTTATATCTTCCTGCCGGGAAACCTCCTTCAACAGACAGGCTGAAACCAATATATCCTGAACCGGGTTTATCTGATATAAAGTCAGTAACATTGATTTCGTCTCCGGTTTCAAGGTAGTTCCATTTGGTAGTTATTTTATCTTCTGTGGTCATATTATTAATTTTAACTGATACGTATACAACCTCGGTTCCTGACGGGAAAACAGTTGCGGGGTCTATCGGCTTGTATTCGCTGTCAACATTTTTACAGGAAACGACTTCAACAATTTCCACCGGACCCATTGTACATCCTCCGGCAAGTGACGCAAAAACAAGTGCTACAATCAGTGAAATAATTGCTATTTTAATTTTCATATGCATATCCTTTACTATATGATTATTTTATTTACTTTACCGCTAATGATAGAAGAATTTTAGATTTTTGTAAATGAAGTTGAATAAATATTGAACTATGTAATATTATAAGTTATAAATAATTATAAAAAATAATTTATATAATTTAAAAAGTTATGGATGAATATGGCAGAAGAGAAAAACTTAAGGAATTTTATCTAAAAATCAGGGAATGCAGCAAATGCAGCCTGTCAGAAAGCAGGACGAAATTCGTTTTTGGCAGCGGAAGCGCCTGTGCGGAAATTATGCTTGTGGGGGAAGCTCCGGGGAAAAACGAAGACCTGCAGGGTCTTCCTTTTGTGGGGCAGGCCGGAAAACTCCTTGATGAGTTGCTTGGTTCTATCGGGTATGACAGGAGTGAAGTTTTTATTGCGAATGTATTAAAATGCAGACCCCCGGGAAACAGGGACCCAAAAGTAGATGAGATTAATATCTGCAAAGATTACCTTATGGAGCAGATAAAAATAATTGACCCGAAAATAATAGGTACCATGGGAAAATATTCCACCCAGCTTCTTCTGAATACTGACAGGGGGATTACCAGCCTCAGAGGTAATGTGTATAAAATAAATAATCGTATAATTATGCCTATAAATCATCCTGCAGCCGCTCTGTACACACCTTCAAGAATGGAAATTTTAAGACAGGATTTTCAAAAAATAAAAAAATTAATTGATTCTGGCGGCGAAACGGGCAGCCTTCATGAAGATATCTTAAGCCTGGGAAATGAAGTTGAAAAAGATGAAGAGGAAAAAAACGAACAGTTAGGGCTCTTTTAACATGCAAATTGAGATTATTTCAGATTCTCCTTTATTTACCAAAAGCCTTGGAAAATCTTTCTCAAAGATTGTTTCAAAGGGGGATATTATCCTTTTTACCGGCGAGCTTGGCGGCGGTAAAACAACCTTTATCTCCGGGCTGGCAGGGGGATTTGGTCTGGCAGAAAATCTTTCAAGCCCCAGTTTCACTCTTCTTAATGAGTATAGGATTGGCAGCCACAGAAAGCTCATCCATGCGGATCTCTACAGGCTGGAAAATATTGATGAGGTTGCAGGAATAGGTCTTGATGATTACCTCTATGACGAGAAGTCAGTTATTTGTATTGAGTGGGGGGACAAGATAAGAGATTTTATAAAAAAAGAATTTCTTGAGATAAATTTAAGTTATTTATTGGATAAAGAGAGTGAAGATACAAAAAGGAAGGTTGTCTTTAAAAGCGCCGGCAGGTACTGGGATTTAAAATTGCTGGAATTTAAAAAGATACTGGGTAAAAATAAGGAAAAATAAGTAAATAAAAGAAAAAACAGGAAAAAGAAGGATAAAATAACAGGTTATGAACATTCTAAGTATTGACAGCAGCACAAAAAAATTGAGTGTGGCTGTTAGCAGCAATGACAGGCTGCTTTCAGAAGTAACCGGTAACGGCGGCATGAATCACATGGTAAATATAATGGGACTGCTTGACCGTGCATTATCAAAATCAAAACTTACCTTAAAAGGAATAGATATTTTTGGAGTAAACACCGGACCGGGCGATTTTACCGGGACAAGGATAGGGGTAAGTGTTATAAAAATTTTATCCTGGCTTGAGGGGAAGCCTGCTTACGGGATAAATTCACTTGACGCTGTTGCGCTGGGCATTGGTTTGAAAAATAGCGGGTTTATAGCAAAAGCCTTGAGGAGAAATTCTTCTGTGATGGTAATGCCGTGTATGGATGTTAGAAGGGAAGAGGTTTACTTTGCCTTCTATAATATCACCACCCGGGAGCCTGATGATAAAGACGCGTATCTTGCCAGAATCGGAAGCGGTAGAAGAAGTGGCAGAATGTGTTATTTTATAAAAAAAACCGGGAAAAATTTTTTAACCCGTTATGATAATCTTAAAAATCTTTTAAATAATTTAACAGAGAATGAGATTTTAAAAGTTCCAGGCAGTCCCTTTGAATATAAAAACCCGGAAATACTTATAGGCGGAAACTGTTATTTAAGTTACGGGAAAATTCTTTCAGGTATAGTGAAGCAGGGAAAAATCTTTAGCCTGGATAAAAAAACAGCCTGCCCGCAGGCTGGATATCTGAATATCTGTGCATATTTTAATGCCTTAAGAAAAGTAGAGGCCGGCAACCTCGTTCCTGTATATGTAAGGGAATTCATACCATTTGGGAGAGGGCAGCAGCAGGATTTATGATGGAGAAGGCAACGTGACGGAGAAAGCAATATGACAGAAGAGACAGCATGACAGAGGAGACAGTATGACGGAGAAGGCAGCATGATAGAGGAGACATCATGATGGAGGAGGCAATATAATAGAAGGCACGATAAAAAAAGACATATATATACTGGGTATAGAAACTTCCTGCGATGACACCTGCGCCGCTGTGGTCAAAAACGGCAATACAGTTCTTTCCAATATAGTTTCCTCTCAAGCTGTGATCCACAGTAAATACGGTGGTATTGTTCCCGAGATAGCGTCAAGGAAACATATAGAAGTAATAGACATAGTGATAAAAGAAGCACTTGAAAAGGCCGGTACAGGTTTTGATAAGATTAATGCAGTGAGCATTACAAACAGGCCCGGACTTATCGGCTCTCTTTTAGTCGGGATGGGTGCGGCCAAAGCTATAAGCTATTCTAAAAAAATACCGCTTATCGCCATTAACCACCTTGAAGCGCATATATATTCCAATATGATTGAAAACCCTTCTGTTGAAGGCAATTTCATAGGGCTTATTGTTTCGGGGGGACATTCAAGCCTGTATTATATTGATGGGAACCGGAATATAAAAAAAATAGGGCACACCGTAGATGATGCAGCGGGAGAAGCGTATGATAAAATAGCGAGGTACCTGAATCTGGGTTATCCCGGGGGGCCTGTAATTGATAAGTTATCCCGGGAGGGGGAACCGGATTATATAGATTTGCCAAAGCCAATGATAGACAGTGGGGATTTTAACTTCAGCTTCAGCGGGCTTAAGACTTCTTTAATCTATAGGACAAAAAAGGATAAAAAACTTCTTTTAAAAGAAAATATTCCCGGTCTTGCTGCAGGCTTTCAGCGGTCCATAGTAGAGGTTTTAACTGAGAAAACAATAAGAGCCGCAAAAAAGTTTGGTGTAGAAAGTATTTTAATAAGCGGCGGCGTTGCAGCTAACAGTGGACTCAGAAAGGAATTTTTCAGGAAGGGCAGGGAAAACAATATGAAAATATATATCCCTCCGCTTTACCTGTGCATGGATAATGCAGCAATGGTTGCCTGCCTTGGATATTACAGGTTTCTGGAGGGAAGATTTGACGATCTTAAGGTTGATGTTTATTCCAGGAGTGATATCTAATTAAAGTTTTATATAATTAATGTTAAGAAAAACAGCGATAAAATAGGCTTTTTAGTGTATTTTTATGTTTAAATCTGATAGGAACCCTGGAATCCGGACAGAGAGTCAACTATTCAAAATCAGCTGATAGGACTCATCTGCTCTCCTTTTTATTATGGTTTAGAAACAAAAATTTCTTTAAATTTACCACTTGATTTTTTAATTTTGTTATACTATTATTTCTAAATGTTAGCAGTCTATATACAGGAGTGCTGACTTTATTTAATGTATTTACATAAATATACAATTATTTAAAAAGGAGGAGAAATAATGGGATATAAACCGCTTGGTGACAGATTATTGGTAAAACCTAATCCTAGTGAAGAGAAGACTAAAACCGGGATCGTTCTTCCGGATTCCGCAAAGGAAAAACCCCAGGAAGGAAAAGTAATTGCAGCTGGCAATGGGGGCAGAGATGATAAGGGCAATAAAATTCCTATGGAGGTAAAAGTCGGAGATGTTGTCCTTTATTCGAAGTATTCAGGGACGGAAGTAAAAATCGATGGAGAGGAACACCTGATTATAAGGGAAAGCGATGTTCTGGCGGTTGTAGAATAAAAGTATTTATTTTTAGAAGGAGGGAAAAAGAAAATGGCTAAAGAACTTAAATATAATGAGGATGCAAGAAGATCCCTGGAAAGGGGAGTAAATATAATAGC
>CAZLME010000118.1:0-4566 GCA_964560595.1 uncultured Actinomycetota bacterium | reverse complement strand
CCGGTGTGGTACCCTTTATACAGTTTAAAGCTTTTGCAAGTATACGCGCAGTTGATGTCTTACCGGTACCTCTGGGGCCGCAGAAGATATAACAGTGTGACAATCTATTGTTTGATATAGCATTCCTTATAGTTTTTATATTATGTTCCTGACCGATTATTTCTTCAAAATTTTGCGGTCTCCATTTTCTGTAAAATGAAATATAGCTCATAGTAGTAAAATCTTTCTATCACTTGCTAATGACCGTGCCGCAGATTTCGATTTATAATAACAAGTGCTGCCGGTACAGTTGGCTCCAGCCAGGCTTCCCTGTGGCACCCAGAGAATGTTACTTACCGCTGCTTCCTCTCGGACCTGGCGGGGTTTGTAACCCTCCGCCGCACAAGACCCGGCTTTCAACGCTACTTATACAGGTGCTAACCTTACTATTGTAAACCTCTCATCTGTTTATCGGCCTCACTATAGCGGATTGTGAGTTACAGGGCACCGCTAGCTCCCCGCCTGGCACGGCCAATCTGATTATATAAAATTAATCAAAAAATTAAAACCAACTGTTATGCAGTATATTCACTAAGAATAATTATTGAACATTTAATTTAAAATTATTTATTTTGCTATTTCTAATATTTTAAGCACATCATTCATGCCCAGTTTTACAAAATTTCCTACCGGACCCATTTCGGTACATTTCTCAGCCATTTCTTCAAACCTGTCATATGGGATACTTGCTTCTTTTAAGGTGACAGGCATTCCAATTTCCCTATAAAAGTTTTCCAGTCTTTCTATCCCTGCCAGGGCTGTTTTTATAATATTATTAAAATCCGGTTCTACCCCCCACACTCTAAATGCAAACTGGGAAAATCTTTCAATATTATTTTTATAAACATATTTCATCCATGCTGGAAAAATTATAGCCAGACCGGCTCCATGAGCAAGGTCATATATTCCGCTTATTTCCATTTCTATTTTATGAGGAGCCCAGTCACCAATCCTCCCGGTACCAAGCGAACCATTATGAGCTATTGTCCCCGCATACATGATCTCAGCTCGAGCTGCGTAATTTTTAGGTTCTCTTAATGCTTCTGGAGTATTATTTATAACTGTCTTTAAAGCAGCTTCGCATAACCGGTCAGTAAGCTCGACGTTTTTTACTGTAGTAAAATATCTTTCCATTATATGTGCCATCATATCTGTTGATCCGCAAGCAGTCTGATATTGAGGAAGAGTAAAGGTATTTTCCGGATTTAATATAGCAAACTCTGGCCGCAGCAGTTCAGAAGTAAATCCTTTTTTATACATTCCATTCTCATTTGTAACTACCGAACTATTGCTGGATTCACTGCCTGAAGCAGGAATTGTAAGGACTACACCCACAGGTATTATTTCTTTTAGTTCAGCCTTCCCCGCAAAAAAGTCCCAGACATCTCCATTATATGGCACTCCTGATGCTATGGTCTTGGCTGAATCAATTACACTCCCTCCACCTACGGCAAGGATAATATCTACCTTTTCCCTCCTGCACATATCAATTCCTTTTTTAACCAGGGATAATCTTGGATTAGGCTGGACACCCCCCAACTCAATCACTTCCATTCCTGCATCCTTTAATGATTTTAAAACTCGCTCGTACAGACCGTATTTTTTAATACTTCCCCCGCCATAATGCAGTAAAACTTTTTTCCCGTATTTAACTGTTTCAATTCCGACTTTACTTTCGGTACCTCTTCCGAAAATTATTTTAGTGGTATTTCTGAACGTAAAATTTTCCATTTTGCCTCCTTTTTTTATTTCAATCCAGAATTAGCTGCATTAGATGAACATCAATGTATCGGTTGAATTTAAATCCTACTTCCTTTAAGGAACCGACATAAGTAAATCCATATTTTTTATGAAGGTGAACACTGATTTCATTTTCTCCAGTAATTCTGGCAATAATTACATGCAGTTTGTTCTTTCTGGCAATTTTTAGTATCTCAGCTATCAGGCGGTTACCAATTCCTGAACTCTGCTTATCTTTATCGACATATAGCGATATTTCAGCAGTATTATCATAGGCACATCTGTCCGACCATCTGGAAAGAGACGCCCAGCCTATAACCCTACTCTCATTTTCGGCCACTATAATAGAATACTTTTCAGAATGCTTATAAAACCATTTCTCCTGAGATTTTACAGTTTTAGGCCTGGTATCAAAAGTAGCGGTTGTATTAATAACAGCATAATTGTATATCCTGTTTATATCTTCGAGATCACTTTTTAAGGCTTTTCTTATCTTTACTTTTTTATTCTTTTCGATATCTTCCATTGGTTGTATCCAAGCATTTATTGCTTATATTGTTTATAGTTTTTAATAATACTTCCTATGATGGAAAAAAATTCTAAAATCTACTTTCTGCCTCATACAAAACTTTTTTATCTCTTCTTCGACTTTATCCCAATACCCGTCTTTAGTAAAGTAAATGCGCTCATATTCTCCCAATAAATTACGGTGCCGGCTGGCAAGCCAGTTTTTAACACAGCCCCAGACCGCGCCTGCTATGTTCAGATTTTCAAACATATACGAATCCGCAAATTTTTTTGTTTTAAGGACAATCTCTTTCCAATCAGTGAGAAATGGAAGAATCGGACCGATAAAAACATAGGTTTCTATTCCTGCTTCTTTTAATTTTTTAAGTGCCTCTATTCTTTTTTTAACCGGAGAAGTGTAGGGTTCAATTTCTTTTCTTATAGTATCATTAATAGTAGTTATGGTTAAACCCACCTGACAATTTCTAAACTGCCTGAGCAGGTCTATATCCCGCAGAACCAGATTGGATTTAGTCTGTATCCCCAGGTCGGGCTGCAGCGGAATTAGCTTTTCCAGTATCCTCCGGGTGAGCTTGTATTTTCTTTCCAGAGGATTATACGGGTCTGTAACCGATGACATATAAATTGTTTTCCCTTTATACTTTAAAGTTCCTTCCGGAATCAGATCCGGTGCGTTTATCTTAACGTCAACAAACTTACCCCAGGGTTCCGTATGGCCAGTAAATCTCTTCATAAACCTTGCATAACAGTAAAGACAGGAATGTATACAGCCGGTATAAGGATTTATAACATAATCTGTACCAGGCAGATTTGACCTACTTATTATTGATTTTGCTTTTATTTCCCATATTTTAATCATCAATATGAAAATATTATCACTAAATCCAGGGGTTATTTAAAGATGGTTAAACATCTTTATCCATATTGTTATTTTATTCCTTTTCCAGCCTGTCTATTACAGATGTATATTTTGCCTGTTTGCTTCCGGCACTTACCGACATGGCAATGGCCATAGCCTCGGCTATCTCCTCTTTTGAAGCTCCGGCTTTAGCCGCTTCCCGGTAATGATATTCGATACAGGGAACACAGTCAGCCATCACCGAATCAGACAAAGCAATAAGCTCTTTAGTTTTACCGTCTAGAACATTGGGCCTATAAACAGCGTCCGCAAACTTCGCATAAAGTTCGTTGATTTCATCCGGGATAAACATGTTGCCTCCTTAAAGTATTTATTGAATGTTTACTTCTTCTTTATCAGTAAAAAATTCACATCAATCAGTATGAAAATTATAGAAAGGTTAACTGCCGGTTGAACTATCACTGACTTTAAATTATCTAAGGTTTTAAAATGTCCCTTCTAACAAGCTCTTCGGCAATCTGGACTACATTCAGCGCCGCTCCCTTCCGTAGATTATCCGCCACGCACCATAATACCAGCCCATTTGGACAGCTTAAGTCTTTCCTGATTCTTCCAACAAGGACTTCATCACGATATTTATGAACATCAAGCGAAGTGGGATAATTTCTCTCATTTTTATCACCGCGGGGATTCTCACCTGCCAGACCATCTAATAAAATTATACCAGGGGAATTTTTTAAAATATCACGAGCTTCTTCCGGATTCAATGGTTTTTCAGTTTCTATCCATATTGACTCTCCATGTCCCACAAATACAGGTACACGTACCGAAGTGGCGGAAATCTGAATATTTTGATCTCCTATTATTTTGCGTGTCTCATAAACAAGCTTTAATTCTTCACGGGTATAATTCTCTTCCATAAAAGGTTCTATATGCGGTATACAATTAAAAGCTATCGGACGGGCAAAAACAGTCGGATCAAAATTAATATTTTCAAGAGATTCCAACGCCATGGGTGCCTGATGGCGAAGTTCTTCAGGCCCTTTAACACCCCATCCACTGGTAGATTGATAACTTGATATTATTATTCTTTTTATTCCTGCAGCTCTATGTATAGGTGCCAGAGCCACAACAAGTTGAATTGTCGAACAATTTGGACTTGCTATAAAACGCACTCCTTCCTTTATGGCATCAGCATTGACTTCGGGGACTACCAGAGGTACATCATCATCAAGACGGAAATCCCTTCCATTATCTATGCATATTGCACCGGCTTCTTCCGCTGTTTTCCGCCATGTGACGCTGGCTCCTCTTGCTCCTTCTTTCCCGGCAAATAACACCAGGTCAGCTCCCTTAAAAACATTTTCCGTTGTTTCTTCAACCAGCATCGATTCTCCTGC
>CAZLME010000117.1:0-4583 GCA_964560595.1 uncultured Actinomycetota bacterium | reverse complement strand
TGGAAATATTGTAAGGAATGAAACAAGGCCATTTATTGCTAATTTAGATGAACTCCCGTTCGAAGATAGGGAGCTTTTTAACCTCCAGAGTTCAATTGATAAATATGGGCTCGGACAGGTACGAGTAATGACAACCAGGGGTTGTCCATACCAATGTACCTATTGTGCAAACAAACGAATAAGTAAGACTCAGCCCGGATATTATGTCCGCTTCCGTTCTGCTATGCATATAATGGATGAATTAAATTATCTTAATAAAAAGTATAAGTTCAAGGAAATTTTCTTTGATGACGATATTTTTATGATGAACAAGGCAGTCCGTATGGAATTTTGCAGAAGATACCCTGAAGAAATCAGTAAGCCCTTTGTTTTCGGCGGCCGTATTGAGATTTGCAATGAAGAGATACTAAAAGAGCTGAGGACTGCAGGCGGGCGCAGGATTGATTTTGGTGTAGAGTCCGGTAATGAGGATTTGAGGCGAAACATTTTAAAGAGAACTATGACAAACGGGCAGATTTCAGAAGTTATAAAGATGGCTAAAGCAGTCGGATTTCAGGTTAAAACCCTGAACATGGTCGGGCTTCCTGAAGAAACTGTTGAGAAATATTTAGATACTGTTAGATTAAACCGGGAAATAAAACCTGATGTCGTAAGTATATTTGTATTCTACCCTTATCCCGGGACAGAGTTATATGATTATTGTATCGAAAAGAGATATTTCAATCCGTATGAGCCTCTGCCCAAAGGATATATCTCACGAAGGAGTTCATTGCTTGATCTTCCCAGTTTTTCCAGGAATAATATTGCGAGATGTTTCCAGAGATTTGGATTCCATGTTTTTAGGAAGTTTTCAATAATAAAAGCTATAGGGTACTCTGTCATATATTCGAAATATGGTGAGTTTTTCATAAGTATTACTACATGGTTCCGGAATATTATAATTAAGCTACTTCCAGGATTTTAAATGTTCCTCTCAAAAGGATTAATATCAGGTATCGTTTTTTTTGAACCTTCCTTCAAAATAAGGCCTTATGATATACATAACTCCTCCAATTATTCCCATTATAATCAACATAAATAATATAAGAAGGGAACATAACGCAGCTTTCGCATTTTCCACTCCCATAGCAACCATAATAAAAACCAGGGAGTTTTCCCTCAGGCCGATACCACCAATAGAGATAGGTATCATAGCTATGGTTGCAACCACCGGTACAATGAAAATAAATGCAGTCAAAGTCAGATCAATTCCCAGAGCTATAGACGCAAGCCACCAATTAAGTATAACTGTAAACTGAAGAAGGAAACTGAAAATCATTACTTCTATAAGCACCATTTTATATTTTTTGAAGCTTGCCAGGGTATTATAAACATTGGATAATTTTTCAGTCAGTTTGCGCATAAATTTAAACTTTTTTGAAATTTTGCCCAATTTGAATAAAGAAGGATTAATAATTAATAACCCTAGAATTAAGGTCACCACAAAAAAAATAACGACAGGAATGATTATTGACTGGTGGCCAATAGCGGTAAATCCTAAAAATAAGGCTATTACAGCATAAGTCGCTGCACTTACCACTCCTGAAAACCTCTCTACCAGAATTATTGAAGCAGATGTACTTAAAGGAATATTACCTTTTTTTGAAACATCGTAAGTCCTGAATACATCTCCCCCAATGCTTGTGGGTAAAAAATTATTAAAAAAAGAACCTATGAGAACTGTAACACTCAATGTGGTAGTGCTCAATTTTACTTCCTGTGTATTTAAAAGAGCCTTCCATCTGACAGCAGTTATATAGGTTCCAAGAGCATGAGTTGAGAGTGAAAGTAAAAGTAAAAACTTATTTGATGTTTTTAAAATTTCAATTATATTGGAGAAAGTTTTTATTTGTGTTCTAATCAAATAAGCAATAAGGGAAGCACCTATCATGATTCTTATAACAAGAAGTATTGTTTTTTTATTTTTTCTGTAAAAAGAAATAATCCTATTTTTCATTTTTCCTTAAGTAAACTATTCAATTATTTTCTGGATTTGACAACTCTGGCAGGTATTCCCGCAGCTATGGAGAAGGACGGGATATCCTTTGAAACTACTGCTCCTGCTCCGATAATAGTATCACTCCCTATGGCCACATTATCAAAAACCATAACACCTGCACCTATCCAGCAATTTTTTTCTATCTTTATACCATAAGAAGGTTTTTCCTGCTCGGATATAGGAATATCTACTCTGGAATAATCATGTCCCCCGCCGATAATATAAACATATGCAGAAATTAATGTATTCTCGCCAACAACTACCCTGCTTGCCGAGAATATCTCACAGTTAAATCCTACAACTACATTTTTTTCAAGGACTATATCGCCATTCTTGCAGCTCAATATACTTCCTCTGCCGATAAAAATATTTTTACCTATATAAATGCCATTATTATTCAAACCTTTTGCATCCAGAACGCAATAATCATCTATTACAACATCATTTTCGATGGATATTTTATGGGGATGCCTTATTGTTACAGATTTTCCAAAACTAACGCCTTTTCCAACTTTTTTAAAAAGAAGGGGATAGAATAAATTTCTAAAAAAAATACCCATAGCTCCACGCATATCCTGAAACAATATAATTATCAATTCGTACTTTAATAAACTAAAAAAGCCTTTCTTCCCTACAAACAGATTTATATATTTGGTAATCCTGGATTTATTCCTTGCGAAAAGCTCCTTCTGTATCTTATCCTCATATCTCTCTATTTTAATCAACCCCTTTCCGGTCTTGATAGAATAAATTAAAAATAATTAAATATCGATTCCCTTTTAACCTCTTAAATGATCTTCTATAAAAATTCCCAGATATTCCAGCGGAACATTCAAAAAAGTCTTCCTTGCAACCCTGTCGCAATCCCTGCAGGGAATCATATTTCCAATTGTACCTGACTTAAATATTTCCCTCATTCTCTTTATGATTTTACCATTAAAAATTTCATTTATCCTGTCTTTATTTAAATTTCCCAAACAGATTTTACCTTCAAAGTCCTGCGGGCATAAAAATACTCTTCCATCATAAAATATGGTCAACGAATACCAGGGGAAAGTGCAGGAAACTACTCTCTTATTACCGTTTATTTTGTCATCCAGTCCGTTTATCTCAAGCAAACCACCCCAATTATGGGGAGTTCTTGAAATTATTTTATTTAAGGGAAGATTTTTAAAATTCTTTAGAAAAACCTTTCTTTGCTTCCCCATCTTGTTTTTGGACAGCTTTTCCTTTTGTTGAATGACCTGAATGATAGTATATGGTTTTTTTGACTTAAGTTGTTTTTTTATTTTAAGAAAATCGATTATTCTGCCTAAACTCTCCTCAAAGCTTGCACCTGAACGGTTTTTTTCATATATCTCCTTCGTATAACCATCAAACGAGAAGGAAATCAGGTCAAGCCCGGCCAATATTATGCTTCTGCTCAATTCTTCATCCAGAAGTGTCGCATTAGTATGAATCCTTGTTTTAACTCCACTCTTAACAGCATATGAAATCATTGGTACTATGTCCCTGTTAAACAGAGGCTCACCTCTATGAAATAGATTTATATCATAAACTTTCCCGGAAATTTCATCAATTATTTTTTTATATAGATTAAAATCCATATCCCCTTTTTGACTTGAGGGGAGATTTTTATTCACGCAAAAACAGCACTTCAAATTACATCTGCTTGATGCCTCAATCCAGATTCTGATAGGATAATAATTGCAACTTATTGATTTTAAGAGGTAATTTTTATAAACTCTGGCAAGGTTAAAAAAAAGGCTTATTTTTTTCATTATATGCTTATACTTACTATAAAATCATATCTTTAATCACATAGGTAGTTCTATTTTGAACTTTATGATATACGCGTACTAGGACTTCTGCCAGTAGTCCTATAGTAATAAGTTGAATCCCAATAAAAATCATAAATATAGAAAGGATGAACAGAGGTCTGTCAGCCAGGGATTGATTGAAAAAAATTCTCATTATAATAAGATAAACAGTCATAATAAATCCGATTATACCCGAAAATAAACCCAGCAGCCCAAACATCTGTATAGGACTTTGAGAATAGCTTAAAAGAAATTTTACCGTAATTATATCAAGGATGACTTTTATCGTTCTGGAAACGCCATATTTGGATTTCCCATATTTTCTACTGTAATGTCTGACAGGAATCTCCGCCACTTTTACTCCCATCCAGCTGGCTATGGCAGGAATATACCGGTGCATTTCGCCATATAAGGTAATATTTTTTACCACTTCTTTCCTGTAAGCCTTCAGTGTGCATCCATAGTCATGAAGACGAACCCCTGTGAGCCCGGATATTATTTTATTTGCAACAATCGATGGAAATCTTCTGGTAACAGCTTTATCCTGTCTGTTTTTGCGCCAGCCACTTACGATATCGTACCCCTCATTCAGCTTCTCCAGTAAAACCGGAATATCGCAGGGATCGTTTTGAAGATCCGCATCCAGAGTAACCACTATTTTACCTTCGGCGTAATCAAAACCTGCACTGATTGCAGATGTCTGTCCAAAATTCTTCCTGAATCTT
>CAZLME010000116.1:0-4584 GCA_964560595.1 uncultured Actinomycetota bacterium | reverse complement strand
GGTATAAAAGCAACCTTTTTCCCTTCAATTATACCAATTATTACCTTATCAGAAGGAGGACCATATGGCGTATCAATGTCATATTCTTCTGCTTCCTTTAGAAAAGAATAAAACCCTGAACCTCCTAACACACCTATATCAGCTTTTTTATTACCGCTCATATTTTTCCTTTCATATTATTTCATATTTTTTTCATATAAAATTTTAAATACAATATGTTCTATAAACCTAAAACAAAATTAAAAACCTCTTTTATTTAACAGTTCAATAAGAGGTATTCCCAGGCGGGCGCCGAATTGACTGAGTATTTCAGCCGCAATTATGCTACCCATTCTTCCGCATGTTTCAAGATTCATTCCTCTTACCAGACCGTGAAGAAATCCAGCAGCATAAAGATCTCCTGCTCCGGTAGTATCGATTACATTTGTTTTTTTCTCTGCAGGGATCACATTCGCCTTTCCGCTGGATACGATAACTGATCCTTTTTCCGATCTTGTGACAACACATATATTTTTTAATTTCTTGCATTCATTGATTGCAGATTCCAGATTTTTAGTTTCAAACAATGATTTAATCTCTTCTTCATTGGCAAATAAAATGTCCACATGGTCTCTTACGAGATTTAAAAATTCATCCCGGTGACGCTCCACGCAAAAAGAATCTGAAAGGCTTAAGGAGACTCTCCCTTCTGTTTTTAATGCTATTCTTATCGCTTTTTTAAATGCTTTCTTGGCTTCTTCGCTATCCCAGAGATAACCCTCAAGGTAGATAATCTCAGATTGTGAAATGACAGTCTCATCAATATCTCTGGGATTTAAAAATCCTGAAACGCCCAGAAATGTATTCATAGTTCTCTGTGCGTCCGGAGTAGTCAGGACAACACAGGATGCAGTGGGCTTCCTGCTGTCCATCTTCAGTAAAGAATATCTAACCCCCAGGCTTTTTAAATCTTTTTCAAATAATTTACCCAGCATATCATTTCCCACCTTACCTATAAAAGCTACCGGGTTGCCCAGGGATGACAGCGCCGCTATGGTATTAGCCGCCGAACCCCCTGATACCTTCTTTACTGCTTTAATGCACGAGTGAAGTTTCTTCATTTCAGATTCATCGATTATTCTCGTAGTACCCTTATAGAGATTGTGTTTTTTAAGAAAATCGTTTTCTACATTGGCCAGAATATCTATTATGGCATTGCCGATTCCGACTACTTTATATTTCTTTACATGCATCAGGGATTATTTCCTTATTTTGCTATGCTTTCAATTATAATGAATAAATAACTTATTTTAAATAAGCTTTCTTTCGATAACATTTAATAGAAAATTAAAAATTATGTCAATTATTATTAAGTTATGATGTTATTATCCAGACATAAATAACAGGACATTTCTACTTTGCTATGACACATAAATAACAGAAACTTTATAAAAAATTCTTTTTTAACTATAATTCTAATGATTATTAAACAATCCAAACCATAGAAAGAAAGGATTAAGATGTTCGAGAGTCTTATTGTTAAAACCTCAACAAGAATTGAAATGATTGATATTACGGAAAAGATTGAAGATATTATTTCCAGGCATGATGTTGAGAAAGGTATATGCTGTTTATTTGTTCCCCATACGACTGCCGGCATCACTATAAATGAAAACGCCGATTATACCGTACAGCTGGATATTAATTTAAAATTAAGCAAGGTAATTCCTGCGGGTGAGAATTATTCCCACCTTGAGGGAAATTCTGATTCACATATAAAATCCACATTAGTGGGGCAATCATTAAGTATAATTGTTTACGGAGGCAAACCGGTACTGGGAACCTGGCAGGGCATATATTTTTGTGAATTCGATGGACCCAGAAACAGAAAACTCTATATTAAATTAATTGAAGGTTAATATAAAATAAAAAGAAATCCGGTGTAAAAACGATATAAATACAATATTTATATTATTAATATCATAATATTATTACTTTATATGCTATCTATGAATTTATTTGAGCAGATAAACCCCGATCAAGCCGGAAATAACATAACCGGTATACCCCTTGCAGACAGGATGAGGCCAAAGACTCTTGATGAATTTGTAGGACAAAAACATCTTGTGGGGGAAGGCAAAATTTTAAAGGAAATCATTGAAAACGATAGATTATATTCAATAATATTCTGGGGTCCTCCCGGTTCAGGGAAAACCACTCTTGCTAAGATCATTGCTGAAAAAACCAAAAGCAGATTTATATCTTTTTCTGCCGTAACTTCAGGAATAAAACAGATTAAAGAGATTATGAAAATAGCCGGATACAATAAACGGGAACATAATATAAAAACAATATTATTCGTAGATGAGATCCACCGCTTCAATAAGGCCCAGCAGGATGCCTTCCTTCCTTTTGTTGAAAAGGGCACTATAATTTTAATTGGCGCTACCACTGAAAATCCGTCTTTCGAAGTAAACTCGGCGCTTCTTTCCAGGACTAAAACATTTGTATTGTATAAACTCTCTCCCGGGGATATAAAAATTTTACTAAAGAGAGCACTTGCCGACAGTGAAAGAGGCCTTGGAAAATATAATATAAAAATAGATGAGGGCACCATTGATTTTATTGCCAGATTTTCAGACGGTGATTCAAGAATCGCCTATAATATACTTGAGCTTGCAGTAAATGCATATTCTAAAGAAAATGAACAAAAAACGCTTACGATAGATACTTCCATTATTGAAAATATAATACAAAAAAAAGTATTACTTTATGATAAAAATGGAGAGGAACATTATAACCTTATTTCAGCTCTTCATAAAAGTTTAAGGGACAGTGACCCCGATGCAGCAGTTTACTGGACAGTAAGAATGCTTGAAGGCGGAGAGGACCCGATGTATATAATAAGAAGAATGGTAAGATTTGCCTCCGAAGATGTGGGCCTTGCAGACCCCAATGCATTGCAGGTTGCAATCTCATCCAAACAGGGTTTTGAATTTATCGGTCCTCCTGAAGGATACCTGGCAATAATTGAGACAGTAATTTATCTTGCTTTAGCCCCAAAGAGTAATTCTTTATACCAGACCTATAAAAAGGTTAAATCAGATGTTGAAGGATTTGGATCGCTTCCAGTTCCCTATCATATAAGAAATGCTCCTACCGGACTTATGAAAGAAATAGGCTACGGTAAGGGATATAAGTATGCTCATAATTATAACGGAGCAGTAGTCGACCAGACTCATCTTCCGGACAGGCTGCTGAGAAGAAGATACTACTACCCTACGGACAGAGGTCTTGAAAAGGAATTGTCGGAAAGACTTAAAAATATTAATATTTTAAAGAAAAAACAAAAGTAATGCCTATAAGATATGCGAGATATTTTCCTGCAGCGTGAAATTTTTCCATAAAACTTTTTATTTACTTTTAAGGCAAGGCTTATCAACGGTTTATTAACTCCTCTGCAATCTGAATTGCATTTAGAGCTGCACCTTTCCTGAGCTGGTCGCCCACTACCCACATACTGATACCATTTTCTGTGGATATGTCTTCCCTTACCCTTCCAACAAATACATCATCCTGATTTGAGGAATCAAGAGTGGTGGGATACACGGCATTTTTAAAATCATCTTTTAAAATTAAACCTTTACCATTAGCCAGTGCATTCCTTACTTTATCCAGTTCTATCTTATCTTCAGTTTCAACCCATATTGATTCCGAATGTGAAGTAAAAACAGGGACTCTTACCGTTGTTGCAGTAACCATAATATTATTGTCATTAAAAATCTTACGGGTTTCATGGACCATTTTCATTTCTTCTTTTGTATATCCGTTATCAAGGAATATATCCACATGAGGAATGACATTAAATGCTATCTGCACCGGAAAGACTTCACATTTAACAGCTTTTTTCCCGTTACATATTATTTCTCTTGTCTGGTTTTCAAGCTCGGCTAAGGCTCTTGCCCCTGCACCTGAAACAGACTGATAGGTGGACACAACTATTCGCCTTATTGGCGATATATCATAAATTGGCTTCAACGCCACAACCATAATAATAGTAGAACAATTAGGGTTGGCAATGATACCATTATGCTTGAATATTTCATTTTTATTTACTTCAGGGACAATCAGCGGCACGTCTTCTTCCATTCTGAATGCGCTGCTGTTGTCAATAACCACTGCACCACTACTCACTGCATATTCTGCAAATTCCCTTGAAGTTGAAGCACCTGCTGAAAAAAGCGCTATATCCACGCCGCTAAAGGAGTCTTTATTTAATTCCTTTACTTCCAGTTCTTCGCCATTAAATATTATTTTTTTGCCTGCAGACCTATAAGAAGCAAGCGGAATAAGGTTTTTAACCGGAAATTTTCTTTCTTCCAGTATTGATAGAAATACTTTTCCCACTGCACCGGTTACCCCTGCTACAGCTACATTGTATTCCTTATTACCCATATTAAGCTCCCAGCTTTTTTAAAATCTTAAGTTAAGTCTATTAATTACAGACTAAATCTGCCGATTGTCTATAAAAAATTGAAGGATATATTAAAACAACATAAAAATAAACACAACATTGAACTAAAAGCGAAACTTAAATTATAGATT
>CAZLME010000115.1:0-4587 GCA_964560595.1 uncultured Actinomycetota bacterium | reverse complement strand
AATACGGCTGGAAGGTCCTTGCATATCTTATTGGCCTGGTAATAATAATGATAGTCTACAGCATACCATTTGTTGGCTGGGTGATAAGATTTGCCGGAATCCTGTTCGGGCTGGGAGGACTGGCAATGGTCTTTAAAGATATGATAGTGAAGGTTTGTAGGAAGAAATAGTTTTATGGTTGGGACCTTATTGGAACACCATTGTTGCTTGTTGCATATTTGTTAAAGTTTTTCAGTATTAATATAATATGGTATTTATTTAGTCAATTAGCATTGGTGGAAATGGTTTTTAGGGTGTGGCTAAAAGTTAAAGAATTCAACTTATCTACAATCAATTCACTGTCTGCTAATATCAATAAATATTATTAAATAGCTTACTCAATACCTTTAACATAATTAAAAATTGGTTCGAAATTTCGCAACCCGGGGCAGCCACCCAAAAAACCTGTATTAATACTTTTATTCTTAATATTTTTTAAATAAATTCCTAAAATTAATAAGCTTTAAATAATTTTAAATTTATCCCAAAACTTTTAAAATAATGGAACTTATAAGTTCTGGTTGGGTCACAATTGATAAGACCCTATATAATATATATAATACAATAAAAATAAAAAATTGATTAAGATGAGGTGCTATATGGCAGAAGAGAAGAAAATCTACACTACTGGTTTTGGTACCCCGGTTGATAATGATCAGAATTCTAAGACAGCAGGCAATCCTGGCCCTATCCTCATGCAGGATACACATCTGCTGGAAAAATTAGGCCACTTTGACCGGGAGCGTATTCCAGAGCGCGTCGTCCATGCTAAGGGCACAGGAGCGCACGGTTACTTTGAGGTAACGGCTGACGTAACGAAATACACAAAAGCAAAATTCCTTTCTAAAATTGGCAAGCGTACAGAAGTATTTGCCCGTTTCTCCACTGTAGGAGGAGAGAGAGGCTCGGCTGATGCCGAGCGGGATCCACGTGGATTTGCTCTGAAGTTTTATACGGAAGAAGGCAACTACGATATGACCGGAAACAATACCCCTGTTTTTTTCATCCGAGACCCTTTGAAGTTTCCGGACTTCATCCATACTCAGAAACGCCACCCCGGCTCGAATCTTAAAGATGCCAGTATGTTCTGGGACTTCCTATCCCTGACACCAGAGTCACTCCATCAGGTAACTATCCTGTTCTCAGACCGCGGTACACCCAGGAACTTTCGCCACATGAATGGCTATAGCAGTCACACATTCAAGTGGTATAACGAAAAAGGAGAATACTTTTGGGTTAAGTATCATTTTAAGACGGAACAAGGTATCCAGAACTTAAACCGCGATGAAGCAACTGAAATAAAGGGCAAAGACCCCGATCACGCTACCCGTGATCTGTTTGAAGCCATCGAGGGCGGTAAATATCCGTCATGGAGGCTGGAAATGCAGATAATGACTCCCAAGGAAGCTGAAAAGTACCGATTTGATCCCTTTGATATCACCAAGGTCTGGTTTCATGCTGATGTTAAGCCGTTTACTGTCGGACGATTTGTTTTAAACCGTAACCCGAAGAATTATTTTGCAGAAGTTGAACAGGCAGCCTTTTCCCCTGCAAACTTTGTCCCTGGTATTGCAGCATCACCAGATAAGTTACTTCAAGGTCGCCTATTTTCTTACCATGATGCCCACCTACATCGTCTGGGACCCAACTATCATTTATTACCTATTAACCGTCCAAAGAACGCTGTTAATTATTACCAGCGTGATGGTTACATGACTTATGGTGATAACAGCGGCAACGGACCAAATTATTATCCTAACAGTTTTGGTGGTCCAGAACCTAATCAGAATGCTGGTGAGCCACCGTTTGAGGTATCAGGACAGGCTGCCAGACAGCTTTATATTCATCCCAACGATGATCTCTTTCAGGCCGGGGAACTCTATCGCCGAGTGATGACTGACGAAGACAGAGACCACCTAATAGTAAATATCACAACACACCTCTGCAATGCACTAAAACGAATACAGCTGCGCCAGTCAGCAATTTTCTACAAGGCCGATCCCGAGTACGGCACGCGCGTTGCTAAGGGATTGGATCTTGATGTGAACAAGGTCAAAAAGTTAGCAGAAATGTCTCAGGAAGAGCTTGTAAAAACCACAGCGAAATAATTGATATTTATATAAATGCAAATACCGAAAAAGATATAGTATTTTATATGAGTCACCCCAAGAAGTAGGCTGCCTTATTCTGCTCTACTTGTAAATTGCTGATTGTAATCTGCCTACAAGTATTTTAGTGTCCATTTTTTTGTACTTTTCAAAAATTCATTTCTGATAAGTTGCAACTAGAGGATATGATACGACTATTAAAAATCTATAGGTATAGAAAAATTATTCTTTAAATTAATTATTTCTTTTAAAAATTGGTTCGAAATTTCGCTACCCGGGGCAGGTACTGCCAAACTGTCCGGCCCATTTTTAAAAAATATCTTTCTCTCTTTTTATCTGATAATATTGTTTTTATTAAATTATTTAAAAGTATAATTTATTGGGATCAAATGTAATAGATTTAAGGAGATGAAATGGAAATAATTACAACGAATTCATTATCAACCATTTTAGAAATTCCTGTCTCGTTTATTTTCTGGGGTTTTGTTATTGCTTATATAATACATATAATTGATGAATCATTAATGGGCGAGACTTTTGTCGGAATGGTTAGAAACCTATTTTGGCCGGAATATCAATGGAAACATTTCTTTGGGTTTAATACGCTATTACTTTCATTAACAATTATATCTGTTATCTTATTTGAGATATTCAACGGTTTATGGATAATTCCACCACTAATATTTGTTTTTTTATACACTACAAATGGAATATGGCATTTAGTTTCAACTATTATTACTAAAAAATACTCTCCCGGACTTGCTACAAGTCTAATTTATTGGATACTTTTTTACTTTTTAGTCAGGTATTCTTTCATTCCTGGTAATATTTCTGCTGTAGTTATAATAGTTTCTGCAATTGCCGGGACATTTCTGACGATATTGATGATTGGTTCATTTTTTATCTTTAAAAAAAGATTTAAGAGAGATCCTGGATAAGCAGATCTATTCTTTTTTAAAACAAATATAATCACATTAATTTTCCTCCTTGACAGAAGCAAGAGAATTAATATATAATATATCATGATATATCGTGATAATACGCGATATATTTTATAAGAGGAGGTTTTTATAATGTATAGAGAAAAATTTTTTAGGAATGAAAGGTTTTTTAATGGTTTCAAGCATGACAGTCCCTTCCAGAAAGGAGACCTGAAATATATCATACTGGACCTGATAAAAGATAAGCCAAGATACGGATATGAGGTAATACGTTCCCTTGAAGAAAATTCACACGGCTTCTATAAGCCCAGTCCCGGTTCTGTTTATCCAACTCTGCAGATGCTTGAGGAGATGGGGTATGCGGTTTCTAAAGAAAGAGACGGTAAGAAAATCTATGAGATAACCCAGGAAGGACAAGATTTTCTGAAAGAACAGAGTGATGTTACAGATCATTTAAAGAGCCATATGAAACGTCATTGGAATCCTGATAATTTCGAGACTATTGGCAGGATCATTGGAGATGTTTCAAAAATAAAGAGGTTATTGAGATCCAGGATAAGGAACATCAGCAAAGAAAAATTGAAGCAAATAAGTGGAATTATCTCCAATACAAGACAGGAAATCGAAAAGATAGTGGAAGAATGAATAATTTATATTAAATAACGAAAGGTTATTTGGGATGAAAGAAAATAAAAAACTTAAAACAATGTCTGATGCCGGATTTAGAGGTATGGTATGGATATTTAAGCTGGTAGATCTTTTTGGCGTCTCAGGAAAATATCTACAAAAGGTCCCCTTAAAGCAGGGAATGGCAGTAGTTGATTATGGTTGTGGTCCGGGTAGATATACCATACCTATGGCTAAATTGATAGGGCCCAGGGGTAAAGTATTTGCTGTGGATATACAACCCTTGGCTATTGATATGGTGAAGAAGATGGCTGAACGTGAAAACATAGTAAATGTAGAAGTGGTTCTGGCAGATTCTTACAATACAGGAATCGGAGACTCAACAGTAAATCTGGTATTATTAAGCGATACTCTACACATGATAGAGGATTGCAATAAGCTATTTAAAGAAATCCATCGAATACTTAAAAAAGATGGTATTCTCTTTATGAATCCTGGGCACATGAGATTATCTAAAGCTACAGAAATCGTTGAAAGTACCCATCTTTTTGAAATAGTAGAATGCAAAGGTGTTGATATGTTTGTTACCCCAAAATAAATGTAATGCATTAATTTATTAATTCAACTAATTGGTGCATTTTCACTACCATAATAATTTGGCACAATAATACTATGTAATTGTTTTATTAAGTTTTAAAACTTAGCTCAGGTATAAAAATATCCCTATTTAATCCAATAATTCTGGCTCTAACTTAGTCCGCTATGGCAAGTTGTTTGACACAACTATATTGTGGATATCTTAAATCTATAGAAAATACGCAAGCAATAAAAATTTTCATTTATTATAGCTCACCTATAATTTGAAAAGGTAT
>CAZLME010000114.1:0-4631 GCA_964560595.1 uncultured Actinomycetota bacterium | reverse complement strand
TCCAACTATTTTTTATCTTATAAGCCAACTAGATAGGGTATATTTCTTAAAGGTTCTTACAGTTTTTATACTGTATAAGCTTAATTGTACAGATTTAATTATGCAGGAGATATGCAATTTTTCAATTTATTTTTTCAATTTAGTACAAGAATTATTTAGGAAAAAAATTTTAAATCGAGTATCCAATAGGCAGTTGGCATTCTCTAACTATCTTCTTAGTACGTACTGTTGTGATCTAATGTTTAAAAATTGATTATCTATTTTTAAATTTTCATAAGTAAACTTAATTCTTATTATATATTTTAATAAAGCTTTTGGATAAATTTTAATTTTGGAATACAAAAAATTGAGGAGGTAGCAAAATAAAAATTTGATTGTTTTATTTTGTAGAGTACCAACTTATGAGCATTATTTATCTTTGTCAATTAAAGATATCCTTCAAGTTACTTAATTCCTTTATAATCTGGTTCGAAATTTAATAACTTATGGGGAGCCAATCTTAATAAATTTACAAATAATTATATATATTAATTTGTTAATAATATTTTTATGGTTCGAATCCTCCCTCCCCAGCCAGTTATAAAGTTAATGCTACTTCTTAAGGTGAAAAGCAGGGTGCACCATCATTTTCCGGGTTATTTGTAAGTCGCCTCTGTTCTGAGCCGTCTACATTCATTATGTAAATCTCACTATTCCCATCACGGTCTGATACAAAGGCAATTTTAGTTCCATCTGGTGAAAAGCAGGTGCATCATCATTTTCCGGGTTATTTGTAAGTCGCCTCTGTTCTGAGCCGTCTACATTCATTATATAGATTTCTCTGTTTCCATCACGGTCTGATACAAAGGCAATTTTACCTTCTGCAACAACTTCAGTTTTAGTAATTTCCATTCCATTTATATCAGTTTTAGTAGAATCAATATCAGTAGAGTCAGCTTTTTTCTTACAGGCTGGCCCCATTAAAATTATTTATGTAGCTAATATTACTATAAATATTATCAATAAAAATTTTTTCATTTACACCTGATAATTTAAATTAACCCAATTATAACCTATTTTAAATTAATAAAATATAAACTCTCTTTAGCTATTGAGTAAATCTTTTATATATATTCGATTTAATACCAGTATAATTTGGGATATCTGCAATATTTATTTTATATAAAAATGAATGATTTTAGAAGTTGGCAGTTAGTTTGGACCTTAAATCAATTATTTCCTTTACAAATTGGTTCGAAATTTCACTACTTGGGGCAGCCACCTCAGACATGTTAGTCAAAGATATAGAAAAGATACTTTTTACCTTTCAACATAAACATTAAAATATTATAATCGTCTAATAAGTACATAAATTATTTATTAAATTTACAAATAAAAATATTGTGAGGTTTTGTATGGGTAACAAAAACAATCAAAAAAAATATAGTAAATTATCGATTGCATCTTTGATAACTGGAATATTGACATATATTTACGTGTTTCCTATGTATTTTCTATTAGAACTAGATGTATTTGGTGAGATAACAGAACTTATAATTTTTTATTTATTGTTGGGGTTGCCAATAGCTGCAATTGTATGCGGAATTATTGATTTAAAAAGAATTATGAGAGGTAAATGCACCAGTAAAGGCAAAGGTTTTGATATAGCAGGAATAGCATTGGGATCAGTTTTTATCTTTGCATTTATTTATCTTTTTATGATAGATTTTGTAGATAAAATAAATAGAGAAGGAAGACCTTTATATTAATTCACTATTTTGGTATGAATTCTTTAATTTCAATAGTTCTTCTAAAAATTGGTTCGAAATTTCACTACCTGGGGCAGCCACTTAAAACAAATACATCACATAGGTTTTAATGATTAAATTATGATTATGGCTAATATAATATGTAAAAATTAGAAAGTAGTTTATAATTAAAGATATTATTCTATGTATTTAGCTATAATTTCAATACCTTAAAAGGAGGTAAAAATGGCTGAAAGAAAAATCACATTCCCCTATCTTCGTAAATTCAATGGTGTTATGGCAGGACTGCATTTTGTCCAGGCTATACTGATGTTGGTGATGGGACTAATTATTACCAATATTAGAGAATTTTCACTACCAGTAACCTATTATTTCCAATCTTTCGATACTGAAAAAATGAGATTATTTGTTGATTCAGAGGTAATAGGTTCCATTCCCATAGGAGTAGTCGTATCAGTATTTCTTTTTCTATCTGCCATTGCACATTTTCTGGTAGTACTTCCCAGGGTAAATGATTTTTACAATTCAAACCTACAAAAAGGGATAAATTATTTCAGGTGGTTTGAATACGCTTTGAGTTCTTCGGTTATGATAGTCCTTATATCGATGCTTTTTGGAGCCAAAGATATAGGTACAATAGTGGCTATAGTGGGACTTAATGCTACTATGAATCTTTTAGGCCTTATGATGGAGATACATAATCAGACGACCCAAAAGACAAACTGGACAGCTTTTATAATTGGTAGTTTTTCAGGAGCTATTCCCTGGGTTGTAGTCCTACTTTATTTTTTGGGTTCAGCTATAAAGACTCCAGGAGTCTTAGAGCAGGTTCCCTGGTTTGTATATGCAATATTTGGTACATATTTTGTTCTGTTTAATACTTTCCCAATTAATATGGTGCTGCAGTATAAAAAAATTGGCAGGTGGAGTAATTACTTGTATGGCGAAAGGGCTTATATAATTCTAAGCCTGGTGGCAAAATCACTTCTGGCCTGGTTAGTATTTGCAGGAACCCTACAGCCTGCTTAAAATATAATATTGTATGAATTATATAAATATAATAATACACGCAGTATTCTGGTTATTTGGTTTTTTTATACTTTGGAAAATTCCAAAATGTACTGGACTAAAAGATAGTAGAAAAAAAAGTAATCTTTCTATTTCAGTTATAATCCCTGCCAGAAATGAAGAGAAAAATCTGGAAAACCTATTCAATTCCCTTAATAACCAAACTGTAAAAGTAAAAGAAGTAATACTGGTAGATGATAGTTCTGCAGATAAAACTCCTTTTATTGGAAGAAAATATAATGCCAAAGTAATTAGCTTAAAAAGTTTACCTAAAGGTTGGATTGGAAAAACCTGGGCTTGCTATAATGGAGCTAAAACTGCTACTGGAGATTACTTTCTTTTTTTAGATGCAGACACCAAACTTAAAAATAATGGTATTGAAAACATATTATCTTCTCTGAAAAGATATAATGGAGTTATTTCCATACAACCCTACCACAGGATAAAGAAACTATACGAAAACCTATCACTTTTTTTCAATATAATCCTGATTGCTGGAATGGGTTCATTTACTCCCTTTCAAACCAGAATAAATCCAATAGGAGCTTTTGGCCCTTGCCTATTATGTAAAAGGGAAGACTACTATAAAATTGATGGTCATAAAAGCATAAAAGGTAAAGTTATGGAAGATATTGAAATAGGAAAGAAATTCATAAAAGCAAAAATCCCTGTATTTTGTATTGGAGGAAAGGGTACCATTGATTTTAGAATGTACCCTGGTGGTCTCAAAGAGATGGTTAAAGGCTGGTCTAAAAGTTTTAGTAGTGGTGCTAAATCAACTTCAATACCAGTTCTTATAATGGTAATTGCCTGGATCGTTGGAGCAATATTTCCATTAAACCTACTTGCCGATGGTTTATCTCCCTTTATCCCCAATATAATATTTATTGCTGCAGTTATTTATCTTGCATTTATAGCTCAAATATACTGGATGTCATATAGGATAGGTAACTTCAGTATTTGGGCTTCAGTTTTTTATCCAATACCATTGGCTTTTTTTGTAATAGTATTTTTATCCTCTTTTATCTTAACTATATTTAGAAAAAGAGTCACTTGGAAAGATAGGGAAATAAAAACATAAATAAAGGAGGCAAGGATTCCTATATTTGAACTTTCACATTTCTGGATAATATTCTTAGACATTATAGGGTGGCTCGTAATTCATCTGGGTGTGTCATATCTCTGTGTAAAAATACCTTTATCTTTCTTTGAAAAGAACTTGTGGTGGTTTAGGCCAAGAAATTGGGAATATAGGGGAAGGATATACAAAAGAGTTTTTAAAGTAAAAAGATGGAGAGGCATAGTACCTGATGGTGGTGGGCTTTTTAAAGGAGGTTTTCCAAAGAAGAATCTGGAAAGTAGTGACCCTGTGTATCTTAAAACCTTTTTCTATGAAACTAAAAGAGCAGAATTAACCCATTGGCTTACAATATTACCTGCTCCAATTTTTTTCCTATGGAATATGTGGTGGGTTGGTATAATAATGATCGCCTATGCGCTTATTGCTAATATACCCTGCATACTGCTTCAGAGATATAATAGAGCAAGATTATCGAATTTAATTTGAATTTGGTAATTATATTGATAATTCTGGTATAAAAATATCTTTATCTAAAGCTATAATCCTGGTTCTAACTTCGTACGCTATGGCCAGCCAGATTTTACAATTTATCATATAGCAAAACTTAAATTCAATTCTTCTATTTTATATTTAAAACTTACTATTTCTTCATAATAAAAAGTTCGAAATGTGTTCAATATCCCCAGCCACTTAAGACAATTGTGTTGTGGATATCTTAGTAGCATAACTTTGAA
>CAZLME010000113.1:2932-4656 GCA_964560595.1 uncultured Actinomycetota bacterium | reverse complement strand
CTCCCATTCTGTTTAATTCATCAACATACATAAACCTGTTTTCAAATACATTTTCTGTCACTATTGATATGCCCGGGATAGTCGATAGAAGAACTGTAATTATAGGCTGCAGGTCTGTCGGAAAACCCGGGTATGGCAGGGTGCTTATATTTACGGGTTTATACGTGTCCGCCGGGCTGTCTATCATTATATTATTTTCACCAATAATAGAGATATTTACACCAATTTCCTTTAATTTAAAATAAAATACTTCAAGGTTCTTCCATTTTGCATTTTCAATTTCTACTTTATCGCCGCACAAAGCTGCCGCGGTCATAAAAGTACCTGCTTCAATACTATCGGGCATAATTTCATAATCTGTTCCTTTAAGATTTGCAACCCCGTTTATGGTAATATAATCGGTCCCCGATCCCTGAATGTCTGCACCCATTGAATTTAGAAAACAGGCAAGGTCAACTATTTCAGGTTCCCTTGCCGCATTATTTATAACTGTCTGCCCCGCTGCTAGGCAGGCTGCCATCATTATATTTTCAGTAGCGCCTCTCGAAGGAAAATCAAGGTTTATAGCGGTACCGCAAAGCCGGGTTCCTGCTTCTCTTTTGTTAATCTGACAGTTAACATACCCGTGCTCAACCGAATACTCTGCTCCTAAATTCTTAAAACCCTTGAGGTGAAGGTCAATTTGTCTTGAACCGATATTGCAGCCGCCCGGAATAGCTATCTTCACTTTACCAAATTTGCTTAATAGCGGTCCGGCTACCAGTATTGAAGCCCTCATTTTTCTAACCAGCTCGTAAGGCGCTTCATAACTATTGATACTTTCCGGATTAATTTCAATTACTTTATTCTCTGTATCTGCATTTACTTTTGCACCAAGGTTCCTGAGTACTTCCAGCATAATATCTACATCTTCAATTCCCGGCACATTCCTCAATATTGTTTTGCTGTCAGCCAGAATTGAAGCAGCTATCAGTTTTAATGCAGAATTTTTTGCACCGCTGACTTTAACTTTTCCGGACAGTTTTTTACCGCCATTTATAATAAATTTTTCCATAAGAGATTTTTATTACTAATAAAAAGTAAGAGCTATTATAACAAATTAAGGTGAATTAAAAAATAACAGCTATTTTGCCTCATTTCTATTTTAAGGATAATATCAACCCCCGCTCTATTTTCAATTTATAAAATATCACCGTAATATTTAAGAGTAAATTTATCACCGGTATATACTTTCGATAAATCATCAATATGCTTTAAGGTGAGATAATCTTTGAATTGCTGTATTAAGAATTAAAAATCCAGTTTTATCAATTCAACTTCTGCCTCACAAAGGAGTTCAGCTGCCAGAGGGTCAGGGTAGTCCTCAAAATAATATATTTTTCTAATTCCGCAGTTTATTATCATTTTGGCACACATAACACAGGGGTGATTCGTAGTATAAATAATAGAATCCTTTATCTGCACTCCGTGGTAAGCAGCCTGTATAATTGCATTTTGCTCGGCATGGAGACCGCGGCAGATTTCATGTCTTTCACCTGAAGGTATGCCGAGCTCTTCTCTCAAGCATGTACCAATTTCCAGGCAGTTTCTCACTCCCATGGGGGCGCCATTATAACCGGTTGTAAGAATCCTTTTATCCTTTACAACTATCGCGCCGACTTTTCTTCTGAGACAAGTGGACCTTGTTGCTACCTGCCTTGTTATTGATGCAAAATATTCATCCC
>CAZLME010000113.1:0-2922 GCA_964560595.1 uncultured Actinomycetota bacterium | reverse complement strand
GTGTTATTACCATTTTATATATTATTTCTAAAATAAATTATAAAAAAATTTTCCAAACTCTTTAAAAATATACTAAATCTTATTCTTTAAAATGCCAAGTACTTTTATCCAATACCGGATTAGCAGTATATGAATTTAAGAATCAATATAGATGTTCATTGTAAATAAAATATTATATACTAAAAAAAATTATATATTGCTTTATGGATATAATAAAAATTAATAATCTTAATATAGCCGGTAAACTTTCTGTAATTAAAAAAATCAGCAGATGCATATCAAAGGGAAGAGTTGTAATTCTTCCCACCGCCACAATATATGGAATAAGCTGCAAATATAATGATAAAAATACAATAGAAAGAATACGTAAAATTAAAAAAAGAAATATAGATCTGCCTTTTATAATACTTATTTCCAATCCGGATGATTTAAAAAATTTTACCTCAAACATAAACACAGCCGCTAAAAATATAATAAAGAGATTCTGGAATATTAAAAACCCGGAATCTCTTACTATAATTTTTAATAAAAAAAAATATCTTAAGAATTTTATTACCGGCGGCAAATCAACGATTGCCGTCAGAATAGCGGAACTTAAATTTTTAAGGGAGATAATAGATATTTGCGGTCCTATTATATCAACCAGCGCTACTACTTCCGGAATAAAAATACTTCCCAAAAAAGTAGATGAGATACCCATTACAATCAGAAAACAGGCAGATTTAATAGTAGAGTGCGAGTCTCATCTGCCCGGGATAGAATCAACTATCGTTAGCGTAGAAAATGATATTCCTGTTCTGATAAGAGAAGGTAAAGTAAAATTTAAAGATGTATTAAAAGCCATATAGAATTAAAAAATGAAAATAAGATGATTGATATTTTTTGATTATCCTTTTAATTGGAATATAATATACAGAGTCTTAAGAATTTTCCAATTGCGTATAATCAATTTTTAAAATATTATTAAAATTAATAAAGGAGAAAAAAACTTATGAATATAGTTATAGCGGCAGATCATGCCGGTTTTAAATATAAGTCTGATTTAATTGAAGCCATAAAATCAATGGGGCATAATGTAGTAGATATCGGTACAGACAGCAGTAGAAGTGTTGATTATCCGGAAATTGCAGAGAAAGCCTCTGGATTTGTAGCCTGCGGTCAGGCTGATATCGGAATACTTCTGTGTGGCTCCGGAATCGGTATGGATATAGTAGCTAATAAAATAAAGGGAATACGATCGGCTGTGTGCTGGAATGTTGAAACTGCAGGAGTTGCCAGGAGTCATAACAGCGCAAATGTATTGTGTCTTGGGGTAAGATTTTTGTCACTTGAAAAATGTGTTGAAATAATTAAAATCTTTATAAACACTCCAGTAAGCAGCGAAGAGCGTCACATAAGAAGAGTCAATAAAATAACGGAAATTGAAGAAAGGAACTTTATCTGTAATGATTAATTCTAAAAAACACGAAAACCACACCTTAAGCACAGAGGAAGATATTGAAATAAAAAAAATCATAAAAAAAGAAATAGAACGGCAAAAAAGCCAGATTATTCTTATAGCCTCCGAAAATTTTACTTCCAGGGAAGTTATAAGAACCATGGGTTCAGTGCTTACCAACAAATATGCCGAAGGTTATCCCGGTTTAAGATATTATGCAGGCTGTGAGAATGTTGACGAAGTTGAGCAGCTTGCAATAGACAGGGCAAATCAGCTTTTTGGTTCTGATTACAGCAATGTCCAGCCCCACAGCGGGGTAAGTGCGAATCTTGCAGTTTTCCTGGGTATCCTTAATTGCGGGGACAGGATACTCAGTATGAACTTAAGAGACGGGGGACATCTTTCCCATGGTCATAAGCAAAACTTAAGCGGCAGATATTATGAGATACATACATATAACGTGGATCCCGGAACAGAGATGCTGAATTATGAAAGCATTAAAGAAATTGCCGGAACCATCAGGCCAAAGCTTATCATAGCAGGGGCCAGTTCATACTCCAGGTTAATTGATTTTAACAAATTCAGGGAGATCGCCGATGAAGTAGACGCATATTTACTGGCTGATACTGCACATATTGCCGGACTTATGGTAAGCGGCTATCATCCGGATTCAGTAGGAGTGGCGGATTTCACCACAGCAACCACCCATAAAACTCTAAGAGGGCCCAGAGGCGGCCTGATTATTGCCGATAAAAAATATGCCGACCTTATCAACAGGTCAGTTTTCCCCGGCGTTCAGGGAGGTCCATTCATGCATATAATTGCAGCCAAAGCCGTGGCCTTTAAAGAAGCCTTAAAAGACTCATTCAAGGATTACAGCAGGCGCATAATAGAGAATTCAAAAGCTCTGTGCGGATACATGAAAAATGATGGTTTCAGGATTGTATCTGATGGGACTGACAACCATTTATTCTTGATGGATTTAACCAGCAAAAAAATAACAGGTTCTGAAGCAGTTGAATTGTTGACTTCCGTGGGAATAACAGTTAATAAAAATGTAATACCCTTTGATAAGCTCAGGCCTACAATAACCAGCGGCATAAGAATAGGCACCCCCGCAGTTACCACGCAGGGAATGGGAACGGAAGAGATGTATAAAATAGGTGAGCTGATTTCATCTGCCATTAAAAACAGGAATAACGGCACAAAGCTTAAAGAAATAAGTAAAAAAGTTAAAAGCCTTGCAGGGGATTTCCCGGTTTATACAAAAGAGTAAAATAATCAGTGGCTTCTTACAATTTCTTTAACCCTCATAAGTCTTACTGTATTTGAACGCTCGTTCTCATCAAGCTTCATAACTATAAATTTTATAGTTTCAGCTATGCCGGGTATTAACTTATATTCCAGAGCATTGACTCTTCTTCTTGTTTCCTCGATTTCTAAAGCTATGAGCTGAAGCATCTTCTCTTTTTCTGCAAGATCCA
>CAZLME010000112.1:0-4666 GCA_964560595.1 uncultured Actinomycetota bacterium | reverse complement strand
TGTATAAAATCTATGAAGCCCTGGATATAAAAAACATTGGGGACCTGAAGGAAAAACTTACTTCAAGAGATATCGGCAACAGAATTTATAATATTATGGCAGATGCAGGCTTAAGTGAAAGCAAAGACGGTATGTTTTACATTAAAAGACTTAATTTTTCTCTGGACTATATTGAAAGTATTAAGGGTCTTTACCCGCGCTGGCAGGTTGAACTTTTTCTTGATGAAATAAAAGGGAGTCTTTATAAAATAAAAGATATAGAAAAAGTAGTTGTAGCTGGTTCCCTGAGAAGAAAAAAGCCTCTGGTCAGGGATATAGATATACTTATATTGCCTCATTTTAACAAAAGGTTCTTTGATTCTTCGAGAAGTTTAAAATTGCTGAAAGAAATTAAATCACTGGAAATTATTAAAGGATTTAAAGGGAGTGACATAAGGCCGGAAAGTATAAGCGGAAGATTCGAAACTGTTTTTGGAACAGAAGTTGAACTTATTGTAAGCAGTCATAATAATTGGGCTGCAGACATATTGCATACTACCGGAAGCAAAGAACACATAAAAAAACTGGAAGAAATAGCCAGAGAAAAAGGGTTCATTGAAAACGGAAGAATAAAAAATATTAATCTTACAGATGCAATAGGAACGAAAGTAAAAAATAGCCTGCTTGATGAGGAGGCATGCTTTGAAGAATATATTTATAGCAGACTTGGTCTTCAATATATTCCGCCTGAGTTAAGGGAAAATCAGGGGGAGATAGAACTGGCAAAGAAACATTTACTGCCGGCACTATTAAAAATAGAAGATATCAGGGGGGACCTTCATGTCCATTCTAAGTGGAGTGACGGCATCATAAGTCTTGAAGATATGATTGAGAGAATAATAAAATTTAACTATGAATATATAGCGATTACGGACCATTCGATAAGTAATTATTACGGCAGTGGTCTGGATAATAAAAGAATACGGGAAAAAATAAGTTATATAAACAAGCTAAAATCTAAATTTAAAGAATTCCGCATTTTAATGGGTTCAGAGATTGATATAAGGGGAGTGGGTAAATTCGATTATCCCGAGAGCATAATTAAGAAAATGGATATAGCTATTGGTTCAATGCACTCTTCCTTCTTGAATACAGAAACTGAGAATACTGCAAGAGCAGTAAGTGCGGCTAAGAATAAATATATCGACTTTATTGCCCATCCTACAGGAGCGGTTTTTGGAAACAGAGCGCCTTATTTTATTGATATTGAAAGATTAATTGCAGCAGCAGCTGAAAATAATAAAGCCCTGGAAATAAATTCTTATTATTTAAGAATGGATCTTAATGAAAAAAATGTCAGGCAGGCTTCTAAAATGGGTGTAAAGTTGGTTATAAATACAGATTCTCACAGGCCAAATAATATGGATATGATAAGGTTAGGTGTAGATATAGCCAGAAGAGCTGGTCTGGAGAAAAAAGATGTGTTGAATACTCTGTCTCTTAAAGAATTAAAAAAATGGAAAAAACAAAGAGAATCTAATATTACAGTTTGATTTCCAGTTAATCACCAACCGGAAATCAGCTGGTTATAATTAATCCTCATCCTTGTATTAATTATAGTTGATCCGCATCCCTGTAGTATTTAAAGACTTTCTTATCTTTAAAATCAGGCATAAATAAATCTTCTTTACCGCTGAGTGATATATAATCCTGGGTCCATCCGTAACTAAAACCTTTTTTTTCGGCATACTTAACCACGTCCAGATATTCTTTTGCTGTAATCATTCTATTTAATTCCGGATATTTAAATGCCTTATAAACCGGATGGTATTGAGCCATGATGCTTAAATAAACATCGGTTGACAGCTCATTTTTAATAAAATCCAGGGTCCTTTTGATTCCAGCGGTTTTTCCAGGCATGACAAGAAGTCTTATGAGGAGCCCTTTTTTGGCCACTCCTTCTTTACTTAATTTAAGGGCACCAACCTGCCTGTACATTTCTTTAACTGACTGGCGGTTACGCAGGACATATTCTTCGGCAAGGGAGTATTTTTTTGCCATATCATCATCACTGTAACGCATGTCAGGCATATAAATGTCAATAATTCCGTCAAGCATTTTTATAATACGGGGATTATCGTATCCTCCGGTATTAAATACGGTGGGAACTGAAAGGCCTCTGTTTCTGGCGGTATATAAAGCTTTTATTATCTGGGGGATCCATATGGTAGGGGAAACAAAATTGATATTATGGCAGCCTGAATTCTGCAGGCCAATCATGCTTTCTGCCAGTTCCGGAATGCTGTATTCTATTCCTTCTGATTCCTGGCTTATCTGATAATTCTGACAGTACACGCATTTCATATTGCAGTGCGAAAAAAAGATGGTTCCCGAACCGCCGGTTCCCGAAATGGGTGGTTCTTCTCCATAATGAAGCATGGCCGATGAAATAACCGGCCTGTAGCCGGCACGGCAAAAACCTTTTTCGCCTTTAATCCTGTTTACCCTGCAATTGTGGGGACATATCACACATTTATTTAAAATTCTATCAAGTAATTCAGAAAGTTCTGATAATTTCATAACAGGACATGGAATAGCTTAAATAATGATAGGTTTAAGATATAATAATTTTACTTTTCTGTGAATGATTTTTTTCTTTCAGCTACTTTTAATTTCTCTTTATTTATGAGGTTTTTAACATAATCAAAAGTTTTATCAATAATATAAGGATTCTTATTTAGAATTTTTTGAATTTTGTAGATCCTGTATTCCATAAAATATTCCGGAGGTATATCCAATCCCTCAGAAATAAGCTTAATGGTTGAAATTGGAGGATAACTCCCCCTTTTCTTGAGTTTGCTGAAATAACTATAATTCAGGTTAGTTTTATTGGCCAGGCTTCTCAGTTTTATTTTCTTTTCTTCTATTATTTCTTTTAAGGCTGTACCGAAGTCCTTATTGGAATAAATCATATAATTCAATTTAAAAACACTTTATAATATCTTTCCAATTCTATAATATTAGAAAGAGTTCTATAAGTTTTTTGGTCTATAATAAGTTGACAATTATATCAACATATTAAAGAACGGGGTTTTTATAGCAGGGGATCGTCAGCGATAAATAAACGGGTAATGAATTATTGAAATATTTATTATATAATTGAAAAAAATAGGGATTAAATAAATTTTAAATGGATCCTTGTAATGAAAGTAAATAAAGATAAATTAAAATCAGGGGGCAAAAGAAATCCACAGGAAGCTAGGAAAAACGATTTGTATTTTAAAGAGCTTATAGAAAATGCTTCTGATGTAATATATAAGTATAAATTGGTTCCGAAATTAGAGTGTGAATATATAAGTCCTTCGGTAAAAAAAGATCTTGGTTATAAACCCGGTCAGTTTTATGCTGATCCCGGATTTATTTATAAGATTATACATCCCGATGATAAGAAGATAATTAAGGAAATACAAAGTAATGACTTCGATTTTTTAAAGTCTGTAGAAATCCGTTTTCTTCATGAAAATGGCAGAGTAGTATGCTATGAGGAAACGATAACGCCATTTTACAACAATCAAAACAAACTGATTGCCATACAGGGCATTCTTCATGATATATCAAAAAGAAAACAGATGGAGAACCGCCTGTCTTTTCTGTCTTTTCATGATAGCCTTACAGATCTTTATAATAGGGCTTATTTTGAGGAGGAATTAAACAGGTTAAATACTAGAAGACAGCTTCCGGTAAGCATTATTTTAGGGGATATAAATGGATTAAAAATAATAAATGACACATTTGGTCATAATGAAGGAGATGAAATACTTAAAAGCTGCGCAAATATTCTTAAGAGTTGTTGTAGAGCAGAAGATATAGTCGCAAGATGGGGCGGTGATGAATTTTCAATGCTTCTTCCCAAGACCGATAAAGAAGTTGCCTCAAAAATTGTAAGAAGAATTAGAGAAAAAACTGCAAAGACTACCAGCGGCAGAATTCCTTTGAGTATGTCACTTGGCACTTCAACTAAAAGCAGAAATAGTGAAGATTTTTCAAAAGTGATAAAAAAAGCAGAGGAAAAAATGTACAGGCAAAAATTTATAGAGACAAAAAGTATTATAAGTTCAATAATATCAGCGCTTGAAAAAACATTATTTGAGAAAAGTATTAAAAGTGAGAAACATACTAAAAGGATAAAAGAGATGGCTCTAAGTCTGGGGAAATCTATCGGATTATTAACAGCTGAAATTGATGAGTTGTCTCTTCTGGCAACGATACATGATATAGGGAAAGTAGCTATACTTGATATAATATTAAATAAAAAAGAGAACCTGAGCAGGAAAGAATGGGAAACCATAAAGCGTTATCCTGAGATAGGCTACAGGGTTGCAATTTCGTCTCATCAACTTTCGAGCATTGCTGAATATATCCTGACTGTTCACGAATGGTGGAACGGGAAGGGTTATCCTCAGGGATTAAAGGGAGAAGATATACATGTTCTATCACGTATAATAGCTATTGTTGATGCATATGAGGTTATGATAACAGGAAGACCGTATAAAAAAGCCATAAGTAAAAAAGATGCAATAGCAGAACTTAAGAATTGTAGTGGCACGCAATTCGATCCCTACCTGGTGCAGAAATTTATAGAGATTTTAGAGAATAACAGCAAATATTAGCAGATATTAAATAAAAT
>CAZLME010000111.1:0-4695 GCA_964560595.1 uncultured Actinomycetota bacterium | reverse complement strand
TGGTAAAAAAGGTTTCAAAATCAGAATGTGGAACTACATTAGTTGAATTGCTTTCGGTAGAGTAAAAAGAACACTCAATCTTCTAAGCAAATTTAAGCTTATTTAACAACATTAAATCACTCCTAATTTGGTTCCAACTAAGATTTATGTAGGCTACCAGTAAAGCTTACTTATCCTAAACATTAATGCCATAGAAAAAATAAATGAACAAATATATATGTGTATAATGAATTTTCACAAACGATCAATAGTTTTATTTTTTATATATGGTAAACTGCTGCTATGATCGACAAGAATTTTAAGGTTTATTCATACCGATGGATGATATTAGCTGTATTCATGCTCATAAATATATCTATCCAGATCATGTGGATATGTTTTGCGCCGATAACAGGTCCAGCTGCTAAGTTCTACGGGGTATCTGACTTAAGGATTGGGCTTTTGGCCATGCTTTTCATGATAGTTTACATTCCGTTGTCTATACCGGTTTCATGGATGATAGATACATTGGGATACCGGAAATCAGCAAGCATCGGTGCAGGCATAATGGCTGTTTTTGGCCTGCTGCGAGGTGCTTTTGCAGGCAATTATACGGTTGTTTTATTCACCACAATAGCCCTTGCAATGTCGCAACCTTTTATGATGAATTCAATAAGCACAGTGGCAGCCAAATGGTTCCCGATTGAAGAGCGCGCAACTGCTTCAGGACTGGCACTTGTTGCAAACTTTCTTGGCATAGCCATTGGCCAGGTTCTTTCACCCGTTCTTTTTCTCCGTTTCGGAATTACGAATATGCTTCTTATATATGGCGGCATAGCCGCTTTTACCGCAATTATATTTGTTATTTTTACACGGGAGGCACCGCCTACCCCGCCATGCCCGGCTGGAATGGAAACACGGGCACTTATGCTTGACGGATTAAAAAGTATGCTCAGGATGAAGGACGTATGGGTAATGCTTGGATTATTCCTTGTTGGGATGGGTATATTTAACGGTATTTCCACATGGATTGAAAGTATTGTAAGACCAAGAGGCTTTTCAATTTCACAGGCCGGAAATCTTGGTGGAGTATTGCTTATCGGCGGGATAGCTGGAGCAATTGCCCTGCCGATTCTTTCTGACAGGCTTCAGAAGCGTAAAATCTTTATGCTCCTGGGAATGGCTTTAAGTATCCCGGGGATGATAGGTGTGATTTTTGCAAACCAGTATTGGCTTACAATGGTTTCAATGTTTTTCCTGGGATTTTTCCTTATAAGCCTTGCACCGATTGGTTACCAGTACGTTGCAGAGATAACGCACCCTGCACCAGAAGGTACATCTAACGGGCTCCTTAATCTGGCAGGACAGGCATCTGTTGTGTTTATATACGGCATGGAGATACTTAAAGGTAAAGACGGTTCATTTAAATCTTCACTGCTAGCTCTTGTGGGCTTAATGGTTTTGTGTGTTTTCCTTATCTTATGGCTGAAAGAGTCTACCATGGTACAGCCCGGAAAGCTTGCAGAAGAACTGGAGGCATGATTACGTAATATTATGGCTTAAAAAATTTAGAGCCATAAAGTTCTTTCAATTAATTGATATTTTGGATTAAGTGCTTAATCGCTTTTTTATCTATTTCTTATCTACGATTGTAGTCTTTATTGTAGTTTTAACTTTGATTCTATTTATCAAATAATTTACCAAGAACTATTAATTCCTTCAAAATATGGTTCGAAATTAAAATATCTGGGGCTACCATAAAAAAGTAGATTTAATACCTGTGTTTATAATTAATCATATTAATGATATATTATTTTTAGTTAGTCCTTTGTATGTGAAAGTCGGCTTCATGCCGTGTGTTGATTTAATTAACCTAGTCACAAAGAGCTTACTTTTATAAATGAAAAACAAATATCTTATATTTATAATAATCTTAATGTTTTTTCTTAGTTTTTTTCTAATCTCTTGTAAACAAGGTCCATATAGCAATCAAGAATCTAAAAATTTTATTTCAGATTTAAATAATTTAAATATGAAATTTGTCAATAAAGTAAGTTTAGCTAATGCGGCTACAGGGGCAGCCTTATCATCTGCTATTTCTGATATGCAAGATATAAGGACAGAAGTTTCTAATTTAGAAGTTCCTGGAGAAGATGAGAAATTATCAGATATAAAAGAATCAAGTATTAATGGAATGGATGAGGTAATAGAAGGTTTTCAAATGCTTCAATCAGGAGAAGATTACGCAGACGTCTTTCTGAAAATACAAAATGGCATAAGTATATTAGAAGATGTCGCCAATAAATTCCTTAAATTAGAAAAAACTAAAAATTAATAAGCTTCTAAAATAGTGAATATTCCAACTATTGAGTTGTTTATTAGATACCTGAAAAAAGAAACTCAGAATTTAAATAAAACAAATAAAAGCAATTTTTTAAGTATATTGCAAATTATCTATTAAGATAATGTCCTTTATTAGTGAGTTCCAATTATTTTTTATAAGGGCTACCAGTTCAATCTTGCATATCCTCATTTTTCCAGAAGCCACTTTTTAGCATCTGAGACATTTGAAAAAGTTTGGCAACTGTAGCCTACTCCATAGTTTCTCATAACAATCACAGCTAATTTGCCCCGTTTATAAATTTCAAGGTCTTCATTAACCCAAACAATACTGTATTTTGAATCAATTCCAGCTTCTTCAAGTATTCTTGGGTATTCGTATGCGTCTAACACACCAAACGGATTGGTATTTTTTCTTGTTATACCAAGAACATTGTAACATTTATGTTTTACGCATTCTTTCCTAATTTTTTTCCAGGTTTCTAACTCACTCTGGATATTAACCTCTCCGCTTATCTCAACTTGCACATACTTTTCCTTAAACTCGATTTTTCGTTTATAACTCATATGGATACTTCTTTTCCAAATTACAGATAAACTGCATAAAGATTATTCTATATTAATTATATCACTATTACTCTTCTATATACTATTTAATTATAAAGTTCATTAATTTTAATAATTTCTTCTATGGCCTGACTTGAAATTACTAAGCTTAAGCTATCATATTAAAGTATTTACATAATAACGTATAACCGGATTGATTATGATCTGAATCTTCTCTTCCCGGCCAATCAGAAAGATTCTTATAATTTTATAGATTCGCAGGCGTATTAAAAGGTTTTTTAAGTCCAAATTCCGGTATTTTGCCTCTTAATCATTTATTTTTCTAAAAGAGACCAATTAAGATCAGTGCCGGTAATTTCTTTACCGTCCGGAGCCCACCTTATTTCTTTTTCGGAAATAAGTTTATACTCAAACTTATAGTCACCGGCAGTAAATGTAATTATATCCCCGGTAAGGGTCCATGTTCCATTCGTAACTATGGGCTTATCGCTTCTTTCAAGATAAGTTTCCTCCATGTAAAAAGTACCATCGGGATTAAAAATTATGAGAGTTTGAAGGCCCGGACAGTCGGCAGCAGGTAAAGTTCCTTCATAGGTCCCGCTTAGTTTAGATTCACTGCAGCCGATACCTATTACAGCAGCAAGAGAAATAATAATTACTGATAAAATTAATAATTTTTTAATCGTTTTCCTTTCTATAATTTATTAATATTAACATGATAAGACTATCTAAAATAATTCAAATAATACTTATATTTAATCATTAAAGAATTTATATATCACGCAATAAATTTTAATCTATCTAATTTTTAATAAAAAGGGAGAAAAGCGGATTTTGCAAAGATCAGGCCAGAAGACCTTTATGATATTGTCGCACAGCTTAATAATCTCACGGTAAATGTGGAAGGCAAAGAAACAGTCAGGGTATTTTGTGAATAGAAAAAGAGGTTAAAACACATTATGTGTTTTAACCTCTTTTAACAATCTAAAAACACTTTAATTTATACAAAAATATCCAAACCTGTACGTTACCCCGGACATTCTTTTAGATAAATTTTCAAAATTAAAATCCCCGTTATTATTATGAACCCTGTATCTCATAATCTATTTTTAATTTACAGTTGCCCGGTATGAACTTATAGCAATCAGCAATACTGTTATTGCTGTAGTTATCCGGACCAAACTTAAGTTGAAAATTATCTTTGCTGACATCTACTGCTTTCTGTAATTCTTCCTTTAATTTGCTGCTAGAAAAACTTAAATTATCCAGAGAGTCTGATGTAGTAAAAGTTTTTACAAGCTCACCTCCTACCATATAATCAGCAGGAAAATCCAATGTGTCCCCGTAATCAAATGCTTTAACATTTATTGAATTAGCTGCCAGCCATGGGGTACCCCAATAAACTGTAACTCCAGGAATTTCAACTTTAACATCTGTAATTTTTATATCATCCAGATCACTTATACTGCTAATATCAAAACTTAAATAGCCCTTAATAATTTTATTCGCAGAAGTATCACCAATATATACAACATTAAGACCGGGGTATGCACCGGTATCCTGAAATATATAGCCGCTCTTATTAACTTTAGCAGAAAATTCAACATGCTCTTCACTAACTTCAGGCTCAGGAGCCTCACATCCCCAGGTAAGCGTAATTGATGCAGTAGCAGTTCCTTTAGAATTTGTAGCTGTAGCAGTTAGATTATATGTTTCACTCGGGCTGCTGAGATTGACCTGGGCTTTTCTGGTTCCCCATGCACCACCACTATCATCTTTGCTCCATGTAACTGTCGGGGTCGGGGTCCC
>CAZLME010000110.1:0-4718 GCA_964560595.1 uncultured Actinomycetota bacterium | reverse complement strand
AAATAAATAAAAAATACCAGATTCACCGCACTGAATATTATAATACCTGCTTCAATCATCTGGATATTCCCAAAAAAAAGGAGGAGATTAGAAAAATCGCCCCTGGAAATATAGGTGTAAATATTTAGAAAAAAAGCCAGAGCAAGAGAAAGTGAAACCAGTGCTATAAGATACCTTTTTACAGTCTTACTTTTAGAAACTGCAAAAAAAGATAAAATAAGAATTGTAATAGATAAAATAATTATACTTCCTAAAGGATTTGCTTTTTCATAAATATAAAATAAAAAGTTCATGATTTAAAAATTATCCTTATCTTCCCCCCACCAATCGCTTCTTGTTATTCTAAATATTCTAAAGTCCTTATAAAATACTTCCTTATCCAGTGGACTTCTATTTAAAAAAATATAGTAAACCAGGCAAAACATAATAAAATATATGATAATTACTCCTAAAATTATAAACACCTTATCCCACAATAATTTCTGATATAAAAACTTTGAAAAACTTAAAAAATTTACAACAGCAGAAATTATTATAAAATGAAAGGAAACAAAGACCGATATTAGATCTCTGCTATAAAAAATTCCAAAAATTCCTATTAAAAAAAATAAAAAATTAATATATATAATTAACTGGAAGTTCATTTTTTCTCCATTTTAATAATTATAAACCATAAAAATGATACAAATAATGAAGCAGCAAGAATTATTATAACCACACCATAGACAATAGAAAATTGCTTACTGATATCGCTTAAAGTAGTAATTAAAATAGTCTCGCTCCCTGCTATCTCATTTAAAAAACCGGATGTATATTTATATATAAAATATCCGATAACCGAACAAAATAAAAATGTTAAAGTTATGGTTATGATTTCCTTTTTTTTAGAATGTTTTAATTTTTCATTTACAATGGTCTGCATATTATTCTCAAAAAGCTCTGACTGAAAAACAAATAAATACAGCAATATATAAAAGAACACTATTATAATTCCAATTATAAAAACTAAAATACCGGAGTAATATACAAAAAATAAAATTCCTCCAAATAAAAAGGAAAGGAATAAAAATATTAATTTTTTTTTCTTATTGTTTATAAAGAGGGAGAATGAACCGCATATCAATACCCCGACAATACCGATATAGTGTATTATTTTAATTATTAGTTGACTTCCAAATGACATAATTATTTTACCAGAAATCTCTTATTATGCTTGATGGTTTTATTAACTCACTCTTTCCCAATTTTAAATTTTTTCTCCGATAATCCGCCAGTTGATATTGATAGGACATATCAATGGCGTTAATTTCACAAAATTCAACACAGTTACCACAAAAAATACATTTACCTAAATCCAGAGTAAAATCTTCAAGAATTATCCTGCCATTTTTTTCTACTCTCTTTTTTACTTCTATGCAATTCTGGGGACAAATTATACTGCACAAACCACAGCCATTACAAATAATATCGAGCGAATCCAGGTCTAATTTCAGATGCATAACTCCCCTGCTGCCTTCAGGAATTATTATCTTTTCTTTTGGGTAGACGACAGTTCTGGGCTTTCTGAACATATTCCCTAAAATAATAAAAAAGTTTTTTATAAGTCTTAACATTTAAATAAATAATTAAATAATAAAAATTAAATCAAATTATAAACATCTCTCATTATGAAAAACCCAATAGTTATAGCAAAATTAATAAGTGAAACCGGAATTAAAAATTTCCAGTTAATTCTTACCAGTAGTTTATAGTTATCTATTCTGCAGATAATCTTATCCATTAATAACAATATAAAAAAAATAAAATAAAATTTAAATGCAAGCATTATTTCGCCCCGTATTACATGCAGGTTTTGCCATCCGCCCAGATATAGAATATTTATGATTATAATTAAGAAAAAAATACTCATATAAGCCGAAAGTTTTTCGATTATTTTACCCAATCCTTTTTCTTCTTTACCAATATTTGCTCCGGTTGACAGGTAACTTTTTCTACCTATACCTAAAAGCTTAAGTTGAAAAAATATTGAAGTAAAAAACGTTAAGAATCCCAGAGGTTGCAAGATTATATTCCAGTATTTATACTGGGAGTTCACAATCTCCTTCAAACTTAATGTCCTACTTACGAGTACGATACTTATTATACTTAGTAGTATAGGAACTATAAAAGAAAACAGTATTAATATTTTTTTACAGGTCTCGCTAAAGACTTTACCGGAAGAAGACCATACTGAATTAAAAAGTAATAAAGCTATAATGCCGATATAAATAGAGATACTGATTAAAAGGCTGCAATCATTTTCTACTAAAACCAGGTTTGAAGTTATAGGAACTGTGCTCCACATAAGAAAAGAAAGGGGGAAGATAAAAAAAGTCCATATATTTATTTTGCTATCAACGGATAAAAACTTAAGAAATCTTATCATAGGAAATCCTATACTTGCTGCTCTGGTTATCCTGTAGCCCCTTCTCAGTTCCATGCGGGCTGAAAGTTTATTACTTATATACTCACATATATATAAATTTAACACTAACAATATCAAAATATAAAAAATTTTCCTTAATATAATTAACATAATGCTCCGTTTTATATGTTCATTATCTCTCCCGGACTTATATCCAGACTCACTAAAATCAAATCAGTATCTTCTATATTGCTGCCTTTAATTATTTCCTCACTTAAAATGAGACTATTGATTGAGGGTCCTTTTATTACCAGGGAATCTATATTTCTTTTCCCGACTTCCATATAAATTTTAAATAAACCATGAGGACATTCTATTCCTTGTGAAATTACTCCCGGCTGGAACTCGATATGTGATAAATTTATTTTTTTTATATGGGTCCCCCTGGGAAAATTATCAATAATTTGATTTATTAATTTTAAAGACTGAAATATTTCGCTAAATCTAATTAAAACCCTGTCCAGACAGTCCCCCGATCTTCTTATAGACACCGTGAATGATAAGTCTTTATATGCAATCAGGTCTTTATCTTTACGTAAATCATATCTGATGCCGCAGGCTCTCAGGTTGGGACCGGTTATGCCGTATTCTAAAGCAACATTCTTAGAAATTATGCCGGTGTTTTTCAATCTCTCAATTACCAGAAAGTCGCTCATCATTATTTTTTCAATTCTGCTTATACTTTTAAATAAAAGCGGGAGATTTTTTCTTATACTGGATGTCGCCTCTTCTTCTATATCTCTCCTCACTCCTCCGATTCTTATGAAATTTGGAGTGACTCTGGAACCGGTAATCATTTCTATAAGTCTTAGAACCTTCTCTCTCTCCAGAAGACAAAGACCGTATGCAATATCATACTGCAGGATATTACAGATATTTGAAATAAAATAAATATGATTTGATATTCTATATAACTCACAGAGAAGCATCCTTACGTATTGAGCTCTCTTCGTTAACTTCAACTGCAGCAATTCTTCAAAAGCACTGCAAAGACAGACTTCAGGAAATATTCCAGCCTTCCAGTCAAATCTGCTTATATAGGCCATGAGATTATAAATCTTCATACCCTTATAGAATTCATCGCTTACAACCCTGCTTATATCTGTATTAATATAAGCTTCTTTAATTTCATCCTCCTTGGCATAAATATTTAGGTCAAAGCAATCCAGACCATCAAGAGCACCGGGAGTAATTCTAATATTGGCCTTGCTAATGGTTATTTTATCTCTGTACCCATAAAAACCTGCAGCTTTATAAAACTTTTTTAAAACATTTATAATTTCAATATAACTTCTTTCTATTTCTTTCTGCGGTATTTCTATTTTTAATAGAACAGATAAATCACCGGGAGTTGATTTCAGGTTAACCAAAAGAAAATTTCTTTTATCATTTTTATAGATAGCAATGCTCTGAAAACTATTTGTATTAAATTCCGGATTTTCTTTCAACTCCTTTACAACCATATAAAGATTTTCCCTGGGTACATCTATTAATAAATCGAAGCCCGCCCTGGAAATATGATTTATCCTATCCTTTAGAATAAATTCAAGATTTCTTTCCGTCTCTTCTACAAAAACTGATCTTGATGAAGGATAAATTTTATTATAAATATCGTCGATCATTTACATAAAATTTAAAAGTTTATATTTATTATTTTATTATCTTCAACTTTTATTTATGATTCTTAAAATTGCATACATAAATGCTTCCGGTCTTGGCGGGCACCCGGGTATATACATATTTATTTTTACACTGCTTCTGAACCTGTTTAGCAACTTGCTTTCCGGATTAAATAAATTTCTGTTTAAAACACAGCTCCCGACTGCAATTATTCCTTTTGGACGACTCATCCTTTCATAAATATTTAAAACCCTGATTATGCCCTCATTATTATAAAAACCCTGAACAACCAATAAGTCAGCATCTTCGGGAGTCCTGACAAAATTTACGCCAAATCTCTGAATATCATATAACGGGCCCTGCACTGCAAATATTTCCTGCTTGCAACACCCAAATCCCGTAACCAGTATATTAAAATTACTTCTAATAATAGAGGGCATTTCTTTAACCCCTAACCGATAATTTTTGATTTAACAAGATATATCGTAATTAATATAAGACCAAATATTATTCCGATAATTAAAAATAAATTTAAGTTTATTGAAGGATTCCTGCTGAAGTTAAAAACACAGAGAATAAGTAATATAAAAAAAAATATTATTATAAACATAGTCCCCAGAATAAAGATATTTTT
>CAZLME010000109.1:0-4755 GCA_964560595.1 uncultured Actinomycetota bacterium | reverse complement strand
CCCCGGCCTGCCCTCCCGCCTCTCTATTTCCTGTAAAACTTTAGCTTCTGCTTCTCTGGGTAATTTTTTTGTGTGTATTTTTGTCTCCAGTTCTTTAGTAAGGGCAGTGGACTCATCAAATTCACCCAGCTCATTTTTAATAGCCTTTAACTGCTGACGCAAATAATATTCCCTTTGAGTTTTGCCGACTTCCTTCTGGACTTTATCTCTTATCTGGGACTGAACTTCAAATCTCTTGAGTTCTTCACCGAGATATTCCGTTAATTTTTTTAACCTTTTTTTCAGGTCACTTTCCTCAAGTATTTTTTGCTTCTGTCTGGTACTTGAGAGCAAATATGAAGCAAATAAATCAGTTTGAATTTCAGTCTTGGATATGTTGGTTGCTGCCACTACAAATGCAGTGGGTAGGGGAATGCCAAGCTGGATAAATTTTTCTACCTGCAGTCTTACAGTTGTATTAAGATTATATGTTTCTTCATCTTCAACCAGAGGTATTTCATCCAGCACCTTAACTGTAACTCTGAAATAAGGTTCCGTTTTTGTAAAATATTCTATTTTTACACGGGAAATACCTTCTACGATACATTTAATTTCGTTTTCCGATATATCGACAACCTGCTTTACTGCGCATACGGTTCCAATATCGTATAGATCTTCCTTGTCTACTTCTTCTTTATTTTCTTCTTTCTGTGCCACTACAACTATAAGCTTATGTTCTCTTGATGCACTTTTAACCGCTTCCAGTGATTTCTTTCTCCCTACAATCAGGGGTGTTGCAAGAAAAGGGAATACAACACTATTCTTTAAAGAAAGAAGAGGAAGCTCTCCGGGTATTTTTATTTCATTTTTTTCATATTTTTTTTCTTCTGCCATTAAATTCTCAACTCCTATTTTTTATTCTTCTATGTATATATTTTACACTAATGAAAAAGTTTTTTTATATTTTATACTATTACATTAAATTTAATTTACATTACTGTGTTCTTAATGTAGGCAACTTCCTGAATAGTAAACTTTTATATCTAATCATAACCTAAATTTTCTAAAATTACCAAAATAATTTTCATTAATTAGTAAAAATTATTTTCACTTAAAGTGAAATATATTTTTATATTTATACATCTATTTTTATGAAAAGTCAAGATTATTGTTATCAATGGGCATGTTAGTTTTAACTATGAAAATGATAAATGGGTATATCGAAAGATATTAAAAAAGAATAGCCGGGAATAGCTGGATACAGAATTTAAAAAGTATTGGTATAAAAATAAGGAAATAAAAAAAGAAGTAAAAGTCAGTAACCTAATTTCCTTAATTTTATTTCGTCAAGTCCGAAATAATGCCCCAATTCATGTAAAACAACTTTTTTTATATTCTTTTCCAGTTCACTGTCATTAATACTTACTTTTTCCAGCGCTTTTTTGTAAATAGTTATTTTATCGGGTATGATATGTGTTCTACCGGGTCTCAGCGTAGCAGGGAGTCCCTGATAAAGTCCGAGTGTCAATCTTGCTTGAGTATTTATTTTATTTTCTAGGGTTGGTTCTATATCACTGTCTTCAATGACTATATCAAGATTTTTCATTCTATCTTTGAATTTATCCGGGAGATTTTCAAGGGTATTTAATATTATTTGTTCAAATTTGTCTTTATCCATTTTTTAAGGTAAAAAGATACCACCACTATGTGTGCAAAATTATTAAGAGAAATTAATAATTAATGCGGGTTTCAAAAAAATCTTTTATGATATTGCCCTGAAATGAATGCCGGTTAAAGAAAAACCTATTGCATAAGGGAAAAGAGATGGCCGTCTGAAAAGGCTCCATAAAATCAATTTCCAGAAGTAGTACCTGCCTTTTTGTCTTATGCCGAGCCACCATATAGAACCAAACAGCGCCCTTAAATGGTAAATCCGGAGTTTGGTCTTCTTCTTCTTTATCGGCTTGTATTCCATTAAGAAAGTTTTGATTCTCTCATAATAAACCTTCGGGGAATATATTGTAGATACAACTTTCTTATAACCACTAATAAGTGTATCCATATCCATCTTTGGAGTAAAATTCAAACCTCCGGTTTTTGTATTATCTCCCGTGCTTCTTTTGACCAATCTCTTATTCTCTTTCAACCTTTGATATAGCCTGGTTTTAGGAAGAGCGGTAAGAATGCCCACCATAGCAGTAACAATTCCGCTATTTTGAATGAATTCAATCTGGCGCTGGAAAATGGAAGTTTTATCGCTGTCAAAACCAACAATAAAACCTCCCTGGACTTCCATACCCATATTTTGAATTAATTTTACAGATTCTACTAAATTTCTGTTTGTATTTTGAATTTTGCCGCATTCTTTAAGGCTATCGGAATCGGGTGTTTCAATACCTACAAAAACGGCTGTAAAACCGGTTTCTACCAATAATTTCATTAACTCCTTATCGTCAGCCAGGTTAATTGATACCTGGGTATTAAAGGTAAAAGGATGTTTCCTGCTTTTCTGCCATTCTATGATTGCCGGCAAACATTCTTTTTTTAGCACAGGCTTATTTCCAATAAGATTATCATCCACAAAGAATACGCCGGCCCGCCAACCCAGTTTATATAATGCTTCAAGCTCATTTATTATTTGTTCTGGGCTTTTTATTCTCGGCGTCCTTCCATTTAACTGCACCACGTCGCAAAATTCACAGTTAAAAGGACAGCCTCTCGAAAACTGGATGCACATCGAATTATAGTTTTTAACATTGATTAAACTCCAGTCCGGAATAACAGTTTCTCTGATATCGGGGAACTGGTCACATGAATAAAATTTTTTAGGTTTACCGTTTTTTAAGTCTTCAATAAACTGTGAAAAAATATTTTCTACTTCACCCAGGAAAATGTGATCCACATCGGTGAATTCTTCCCAGCCGGTGGTAAAAAGGGGACCTCCTGCAACTATGGGTTTTTTAAACCTTTTAATTTTGTTTATGATTCTTCTGGTCGATTCCTTTTGCACAATCATTGCGCTTATAAAAATATAATCGGCCCACTTGATATATTCATCTTTCAATATATCGATATTCATATCAACTAACTTTTTCTCCCAGCTGCCGGGCAGCATTGCCCCAACGGTTAAAAGTCCAAGCGGAGGGAATGCAGCTTTCTTACCCAGTATTTTTAAAATTCTTTTGAAACTCCAGAAGGTTTCCTCATAATCCGGATAAACAAGTAAAATTTTCATTACAAAACTTCTCTTTTCTTTTTAGACTCTTTAATTATTTATTAATAAAGTATATGTCATTCTTACAGATTGCAATATTAATGTAAAGTAATACAAAATTAAGAATACTTTATATATTAATATATTATTATATTAAACGATTTTTTTAGATTTAAGTTACAAAAAAAAATTTTATTCGATATTTTATTTGATGTTTTAATATAGTTTTTAAGAAAAGTGAGTTGGCCAAAATGCCGGCTCCTGATTTTAAAAGTCCCCCTGCAACAGGCAGACTTACATAAGGTCCTCCCGGCAGAATGAAATTTAAACTTCCCTGCCAATGGAAAATCCTTTCGCCAGCATTTTTCCGGTACGGAAGTAATTGCGGGTAGCCGGGTCAAAGGAAAATGGCTTTAACCTTTCCATATCCGGCAGACTGGATTTATCAAGTATGGATTCTTCTGCTTTTACATCCAGTATCTCGCCGATAAACTGTGTATGGAGCCCTATTTCAAGACTCTTTAGCAACCTGCACTCCAGTACAAAAGGAAATTCTTTCCCGTAAGGAGCATCAATCAGATCACTTTTTACCGGAGTAATATTTGTCCTTAAAAATTTATCCTCATTTTTTCCCGAGACAATGCCATAGTAATCAGCATTTTTAACCATATCTTCGGAAAGTATATTTATGGTAAAAGCCTTTTTCTCCATTATATTATTATAGGTATAAGTAGCTTTCCGCAGGGAAATTGCCACACAGGGGGGGGCGGAACAGCAGATACCTCCCCAGGCAACGGTCATTAAATTTGGCTTATTATGGGTGTCATAAGTCCCGATTACCAGGACAGGGGTGGGGAAAATAATAGTTTTGGCTCCAATTGATTTTTTCATAGTAATCAGATCTCCTTTATTATTTATTATGGATATTCTAAATAATAGAAATATTCCAGGTAATATATATTAACTTTACAATATAAAAAAAAGGGAATTAATAAAAGTAAAAAAATAAAAAAATCTTGACATAATGTATATAATAGTATACATTTTGATTATAATTATATACATCTATTTTGTTATTATATAATATACAGGGGAAAATCTATATTTAACGGAAATTTAAATAATATGTCAGTAAAATAATATGCCAGTAAAAAAAGAATTAAAACTTAAAAATAACTTGCGGAAATGCCGGTTTGAACATAATGAGATTTCCCAGCAGGAACTTGCAAATGCAGTGGGAGTGACACGGCTTACAATTCATTCTATAGAAAAAGGGAAATTTAATCCCTCTGTTCAGCTGGCACTAAAAATAGCGGGTTTCTTTAAAAAATCCGTGGAGGAAATATTTTATCTCGGGGAAGACTAAATAAAGGAGCATAAATAATGAAAAAACTGTTAAAAATAAGCGATAATGTAACTTTTACATTATGTTTAATTTCAATTGCGGGTCTTATATTTACAAATGTATTTTTTATAATACTCAGGAACGTAATTATTGATCTGGGAGATGTTGAGAGTTTTATGAATAATTTTTCAGTTCCGGTTGCAGTATTATATATATT
>CAZLME010000108.1:0-4871 GCA_964560595.1 uncultured Actinomycetota bacterium | reverse complement strand
AAAAGATGCAGATATGATATTTTTAACGGTAGGAGAAGGGGGAGGAACCGGAACCGGAGCTGCTCCTATAATCGCAGGCATCGCAAGAGAAGCAGGCTGCCTGACAGTTGCTGTAGTCACAAAGCCATTCACTTTTGAAGGTAAAAAAAGAATGTATCAGGCTGAGGAGGGTATTGAAAACCTTAAAGATAAAGTTGATACTCTTATAGTTATACCAAATGACAGGCTGCTGGAAATCGCCGATGATAATACTACGTTACTTAATGCTTTTAAATTAGCTGATAATGTTCTTAAGGCCGGCGTTAGAGGAGTTACTGATTTAATTACTCTACCAGGACTTATAAACCTGGATTTTGCTGATGTGAGATCAATTATAAAAAACGCGGGGAATGCAATCCTGGGAGATGGCACAGCATCCGGTGAAAGCAGAGCCATTAAAGCTGCCCAGAATGCAATTGCGAGTCCTCTTATAGAAACTTCAATAGAAGGCGCAAGCGGGATTCTTTTAAATATATCCGGCGGGCCTGATTTAAAATTATTTGAAGTAAACCAGGCAGCTGAGATTATACGAAACGCATCCGGTCCGAATGCAAATATTATCTTTGGAGCTGTTATCGATGAAAGTATGAATGAAAATGTAAAAGTTACCATTATTGCCACAGGATTTGAGCAGCATAAAACAACTAAAGTAAAAACAGATGATAAAATAAAAGCTGACGATAAAATAAAAACAGATGATGAGAAGAGTAGAAAAATAGAAATAGAAAAAAAACTATTTGAATTTGAAAAAGACGTACTTGCTGAAAAAAAGAGTAAGAAAGATTTTAAAAAAATAGCAGAAAATGATTTCAGCTCTCTTGAAGAAGATGATTATCTTGATATACCTACATTTTTAAGAAAACATAAAGAATAAAATATTTATTTAAAATGGCTATAATAGAAAAGGCGTCACTTGAAAGTCTTACAGTATATTTATCTCCATATTTAAAAAAAGAGTATGGAATAATCTTTTGCCTGACAAACAGGTACGGCGGATGCAGTAAAGGCAGATTTGAATCTTTAAATGTAGATTATTACACAGATGACAGTAAAAAAAATGTTAAAAAAAACAGGGCAATAATACTGGAAAAGCTTAGTATTAATAATGCGAGTAGAATATATTCAGCAAAACAGGTTCACGGAAACAGCATATTAAATATTAATGATTATATAAAATTAAATTTTGATAATATTCCGGGAGAAGTAGATTGTCTTATAACAAATCTAAAAAATACCCCGGTAATGGTAATGGGAGCAGACTGTAATTTAATACTGATAGCAGATATAGAAAAAAGGGTAGTTGCAGCTGTGCACGCGGGATGGAAAGGAACTTTAAAAGAAATAACAACTAAAACAGTTTTATATATGAAAAAAGAATTTAAGAGTAATGTAGATGATATTATTGCAGTTTTTGGACCGAGCATACGAAAGTGCTGCTATAGTGTTGATAACTTAATTCTTGAGAAATTTATAGAAATGTTTGGATACGGGGATTTTTTTTCAGTTAATGATAATAAAATTTTTTTAGACCTGGCCGGGATTAATTATATACAACTCCGGGAAGCAGGCATAAATGAGAAAAATATTTCTGATTGCGGTGAATGTACTTATTGCAACCACAGTTTTTATTCATACAGGAGAAGTAAAATAACTGGAAGGCAGGCTGCAGTAGCAGTTATTTTATAAGGGTATAAAATATGAAAAATTTAAATAGCCAGTCAGAAGAGGAAAAAATAGAAGGGACAGAAGAAGGAAAAAGATTAGAGAGAAATATTAATAATCTAAGAGAAGAAATAGAAAAAACCTGTAGAAAAATTGGCAGGAGTGCCCCAGACATAACAATTATAGTTGCTACAAAGTATGCTTCCAGCCAGCAGGTAAAGTTAATTTATGAACTTGGAATCAATAATTTTGGTGAAAACAGAGCTGACGAGCTTGTGGAAAAATATAATGTTACTGAAGGAGATTCAGTGTGGCATTTTATAGGGCATCTTCAGAGCAGGAAGATAAAAACGGTGGTTCCTCTGGTGGAATTCATACATTCAATAGATAAGATAAGTACATTGGATAAAGTAAATATTGAAGCGGCAAAACTAAATAAAAAACAAAAAGTATTGATAGAGGTCAATATTTCAGGAGAGGAGTCAAAATTTGGCATCAAGCCCTGGGATTTATATGATTTCTTAATAAAAACATCCGGGTTTAAAAATATCGAGGTGTCCGGTTTAATGACTATGGTGCCTTTAACTGATGATTTTGAGTTAATAAGGGGGATTTTTAGGCAGTTAAGGATTCTTAAGGATAGATCAGGCAGAGATTTTACCGGTGCTAACCTGACCGAACTTTCAATGGGCATGAGTAATGATTATAAAATAGCAATCGAAGAGGGCGCCACAATGATTAGGGTGGGTTCCATTATTTTTAATTAATTTTTTAATTATTAAGGAGGGATTAATGAATAGATTTTTTAAGAGAACTCTTTCCTTTCTGGGTTTATCAGATGAAAATGAAATAGACTCAGAAAATACAGGAAAAAAAGAAGAAGTAAAGGTAAAAAACAGAAGATTAAACAAAGAAAACGATACAATTGGAGCCATACAAAAAAAAGACATTTCGAGGAGGGAACATATTTTTATTTCAAAATCTCCGAGAAAAAGCCCTTTTACCCGAACAGGTAAAGACAGCTCAAAATCAAGAGTATTTATCGCGGAACCTGAGGAATTTGAAGAGATACAGATCATTGCAGATAATTTTAAGGATAATATTCCGGTAATAATCAATCTCCAGAAAGCAAACCAGGATCTGTCAAAAAGAGTAATTGATTTTTGCAGCGGGCTTACTTATGCGCTGGAAGGAAATATCAAAAAAGTAGCGGAAAAAGTTTTTCTGATTACTCCGTATAACGTTGAGGTTAGTTCAGAAGAAAAAGAGTTATTAAGGGAAGAGGGCTTTTACGACCAATTTTAAAAAAGGAGCTTTTTTGGATAACTATAAATTAGGAATAATTGGCTGCGGAAATATGGGTGAAGCTATTCTTAAAGGAGTACTGGATTGTAATTTCTTAAAACCTGACGAAATAATAATCTACGATAAGGATAATTACCGTGAAAGACACATCAAAAATAATTACAAAGTGTATGCTGCGAAAGAAATTACAGAACTTGTAAAAAAAGCCATGCATATACTGCTGGCGGTAAAACCTCAGGATTTAAAAGTTGTCCTCGAAAAAGTTAAAATCAATTTTGATTACAAAGTAAATTCAATAATCAGCATTATAGCAGGGATACCGTCATGTTATATTGAAAAAATGTTAAGTTCAGATGCCCGTGTTGTAAGAATTATGCCAAATACTCCTGCATTATTTAGAAAAGGGATGGCTGCTGTAAGTAAGGGTAGATATGTAAAAAACAGTGATCTGATATTTTCAAAAGAGTTGATAAAAAGTGTGGGTGATTATTTATTAATTAATGAGAGATACCAGAATATTGCGACTGCTTTAAGTGGAAGTGGTCCGGCTTATTTTTTTCTTTTCTGCAAACATTTAATTGACGCAGGAATAAAAAATGGTCTTAATCCTGAAATATCAAAAAAGTTAGTAACTGAGACTATGATTGGTGCGGGAATAACTATTAAAAAATCAAAAGGAAGTCTTGATAACTTAATAAAAAAAGTCGCATCTCCGGGTGGAACTACCGAAGCTGCACTGGAAGAACTTATACGGGGTAAGCTTGACAAGATAATAGTTAAAGCTGTAGAAAGCGCAAAAAAAAGAGCATATGAATTGGAAAAGTCTCTGGATTAAGCAGAAACATGCAAGAAATCAGTTAATTTTTTGAATTTTTATTGATATAATTTCTTTTATAGCTTATATCAGTACAATATTTAAAGAAATAATTATATAATAATTGGAGACAAATATATGATCGGTTAAAAATACCGGGAGGTAATTATGAGTATAAATTCAGAAAGCATCCAGAAAAAAGAATTTCATGTTGTATTTAAAGGGTATAAACCTGAGGAGGTTGATAATTTTTTAGATATTCTGGCAGTAGAATTTGAAAGATTACAAAGAGCATACCGTGAGCTAAAGGATAATGTGGAAAGGCTCAAATATGAAGGAAACAAAGAATCTACTGAAATGAAAAAGGTTATACAGGAAGCACTTGTCTCAGCGCATAGAATTGCGGAAGATATAAAGAAAAAAGCAGAAAAAGAGGCAGAAGAAATAGTAAAAACTAAAGTAATCGAAGAGGAAGAATCCTATAAAGAATTATTAAGAAAGAAATTACAACTGGAAAAAGAAATTGAAAATCTGGACAAGGAATATGAAGGCTTTAAAGGAAAGATTGCTAAACTTGTAGATGATTTCAAAGAAGCTGCTTCAAGATTAGCAGAAAATAAGTTTCTTAATATATCAGGAACCGGTAAAGAAGATATTAATTTTGAAGAAAACGAAATTAACGAAGATTTCAGTAGTGAAAGCAAAGAGGAAAAAGAATTGATTTATTCCGCGGAGGATGAATCGGAGACTTCCGGAGGTACGGGAGGGGTAATTGAAGAAGAAGAAACCGAAAAAGAAGATTCGGAGAAAATAGAGTTTGAGCCTTTTAAGGAAAAAGAAGAGCCCGAAAAAGAGGATTCGGAGAAAATAGAATTTGATGAGTCTTTTGAGGAAAAAGAAGAGCCTGAAGAAAAAGAACTGCGGGAAAGTGGATTTGAGGAGCTTTTTAAGGAAGAAGAAGAAACCGAAAAAGAGGATTCGGAGAAAATAGAGTTCGAGCCTTTTAAGGAAAAAGAAGAGCCCGAAAAAGAGGATTCGGAGAAAATAGAAT
>CAZLME010000107.1:0-4882 GCA_964560595.1 uncultured Actinomycetota bacterium | reverse complement strand
CGGTGATTGGATTTGAACCAATGGCCCCACGGGTATGAACCGTGTGCTCTAACCACTGAGCTACACCGCCACTCAGGTCTTGTTAACAATTAATAATAATTATAGTTAATTTTTATTATTTTTAAAATAAGGATAAATTTTATAAAAGAAGATTTTTTGTGTCAAACGCAATTGCTCTGCGAATCAATTGCAAACTTATGGTTATTTTAATTTTTATTCCCTGAATTACTAATGGAATTTCCAAAATAAAAAAATAATATAGAAAAGGATGATAAATATTGCAGTGATTGTAAGCTATATGTAAGGTTTGAAATCAGTCTCAAATTTAAACTTTTTATTTTTAAAAACCCTGTTGCAGGCATAAGCTACATCAGAATCATACAACTTGCCTTTACCCTTATTAATCTCTTCAAGAGCTTTATTAATACCCAGAGCAGGTCTGTAAGGTCTGTGGGAGGCCATAGCTTCTACCACATCTGCCACTCCAAGTATTTTTGCTTCCAACCTGATATCTTTACCTTTAAGTCCTCCAGGGTATCCCGAGCCATTAATCCTCTCATGATGCTGGAGTACAATATCCGCTATTGACCAGGGGAATTCTACTTTGCTTATTAATTCATAACCTAACTGTGAATGAGTTTTAACCATATCAAATTCTATTTCAGATAATCTCCCGGGTCTTGTTAGAATAGATGCAGGCAGGTTTATTTTCCCAATATCGTGAATTAGTGCAGCTATTCTTATTGACTCCACTGTATTATTATCTAAACCCATCTCCTCTGCAATTGCTGTGGCCAGAAACGCCACCCTCTTTTGGTGGCCGGAGGTATATGGATCTTTTACTTCTACAATGGAAGCCAAAATGTTAATTACATCATCCAGGGTATTTTTTAGCATTTCGCAGCTTTTCTTATATTTTTCTTCAGTTATCTTTCGCTGTGTTATATCTCTTACTATCCCCTCGTAATATACAGGTTTTCCTTTTTTATAAGCTACTCTTGAGTTAATCTCTACTGTTATTACGGAACCATTTTTTCTTTTCAGCTGAGTCTCAAATAGCCTGTTTCTTTTATTTAACCCCGGTCTGTCTTCTTTTCTTACATACAGCTGTGTTGGAATATCTATTTTAAGAAGTTCTTCCCTGCTGTCATAGCCGAGTATTCTTACCAGGGCCGGATTTGCATCAATATATTTTCCTTCCAGTGTTGTCTGGTATATTCCGTCAAGAGAATTTTCAAATAATAAACGATAACATTCCTGACTTTCTCTAAGCTTCTCTCTGGCTTCTTTAACCTCGGATACATCTAAAAGGACTTCCCTTATCCCGATTATTCCGCCTTTACTATCTAAAATATAATCAGGATAAGTCATTACTGAAAATGTTGTGCCATCTTTTCTTTTTATTGTATAAATTGTCCGTGTCAACTTCTTTCTTTTGATAAGTCCATTAAAATTAGACATAAGCTTATGTCTTTCCTGGGGAGCTACCACCTGTTCTATATGAAGCCCTTTTTTTAATTCATCCACTGTATAACCCGTTTTTTCATACGCTTTTTTATTGGCATAAATAATATTCCCTTTCATGTCTACTTCGACTACCATTTCATTTAGTCTTTCCGCCAGCTCTCTATGTTTATCATTACCATTGCCAAAAAATATAGCTTCTCTATCTTTTAGATTCTCTATACTGTTACAGTTTTCTTTATTATCCTTGATACCGGTCTTTTTTAAATTTACCTGCTTGACATATTTCCTGTTCATTTTATTATTTTAAATTAAAGTTTAAATATAATTATTGATTTATTTTATAAGATAATAATTATTTATTCAAGTATTATATATATCTTAATAATAATTAATAAATGTATGTATAATAATAATTACATTTACATTATTTTAGTAATAGGTGTTGTAAACTTCTTTGATTAATGCAGGCAAATCCAACTGTAGAGGTCCGCACTGATCCGTTTGCCAAATTGAATTAAAAATTAATAAGCTTGTTTTATGAGATTGTAAATTCTCTTATATTTTATAAAATTTTCTAAATATCTTTCTCTTATTGTCTCATCAGGGTAAAATTCTTTTTCAATTTTTATAAAACTTGAAATTGCCTGCTCAAGTGTAAATTTATTTATTGCAATACCCGCAAGCATCATCGCAGCAAGACAACCGGCCTCAGATGTTTTCATCTTCTTTACTGGTTTCCCTAAAATTGATGACTTAAGAGCAAGCTCTTTATCTGATCTGGACCCGCCCCCTACTGCTCTAAGCTCTGTAATCTTTACTCCTGATTGTTCCGCAAGTTCAATATTAAAAGCTATTTCAAAAATCAGACCCTCTATTATTGCCTTAAATATACATTCCTTTTTGGTAGCCAAATTTAAACCCGTTATCGTGCCCCTGGGGACAGGGTCATGATAAGGGGTCCCCGACTGTGAAAAATAAGGAAGTACAAATAATCCGGAAGGATGGAAATCAAAATTTTTATAAAAATATTTTATTACATCGGTCTTCTCTTTTTTGGCCAGTTCTTTTTCCTTATCTGCAAAAATGTTAACAAACCATTCAATCAGGCTCCCTGAAGTGAAATTATACGCAAATGTTACAAACTTATCAGGAATCACATGTGCTCTTGTTGAAAAGTTATTTTCATACATTAAGTCGCTTAGCATCAGCCTGTCAAGCGTTGTTGTAACACATTCAACAGCGCCCATTCCGTCAGCAGCCAATCCCTCTTTAATGGAACCTACCCCAAGTGCGGCACACTGCTGGTCATGACCTCCGGTTACAACAAAAACATCATTTTTAAATCCCAGATCTTCTGCTATATCGTTCCTTACGGTTCCGGTTATCACACCGGAAGGTACCGGTGTTGAAAATAAATTTTTATCTATACCGAAGGTATCTAAGATTTTGTCCAGCCAGATTTTTTTTCTTATGTCAAAAAACAAAGATGTTGACGAAAGTGAATAACTTATTTTGGTATCGGAGATTCCAAGCTTATATTGAAGTAAATCCTCGGTAAACAAAATTCTTTTAGTTTTGCAGTATACTGCAGGCAGATTGTTCTTTAACCATAAGATTTTGTTTAATGCGTAGATTGTCTGAGGGGGAAGGCCCGTAAAGGAATAAAGCTCTTTCGCGGGAATTTTTGTAAAAATAAACTCAAGCTCAGCCTTACTTCTTGAATCAGTCGAATAAATTGTATTGTGTATTATATTACCTTTTTCATCAACCGAAGTAAAAGATTCTCCTATTGTTGACACAGACATAGCATTTACGGGGTCTTTTTTAACTTCCGGGCAGGAATTTATTTCCTTTATTGCATCAAAGATTTTATCCCACATAGGGATTGCATCAAATTCCACAAAATGAGGTTTGGGATAAATCAGACCGTACTCCCGATAGGAGCTTGCCAGTACTTTACCTTCCTCGTCGAATACAATAGCTTTTATCCCTGTTGTCCCGATATCAATACCCAGGAGGCTCATAACTAAACCTTTTTATAATAAATAACTTTTTTAAAAATAGAAATATCTGAAAAATAACATAAAGTTTAATAGAGAAAAGTTTTTGATTTGCTCTTTTATTCATTGACTTAGTAAATAAACAAGTCACTTTATCCCTTATTCTTTATCTGTAATTAATATAAAAATTTTCATAATAATTTCTTACCTGGTCAGTGGCAACTGGAATATAGATATCATCCCTTCTGTATTTTTCTGTTAGAAAATTCAGAGAAGGTTTCATTTCTTTATTTAAAACTTTTTTATCCAAAAATCCTTCATCGACTAATTTTTCGATACTTTTTTTTGTCAATATCTTATCTATATTTTTTATTATATTAATAGCCATAATCCTGCTCGCGTCTACTTCTAATATCGTCCATATATTGACTTTAACAATCCCATCCCCTGGTATATTTTTAAGTTCGGTATCACTTAAACTCGACGCACCATGAAGCACTAATTGCCTTCCTATTTTGTTTCTTATTTTTTGAGCTATATCTCTACGATATTCCTTTAAAGCACTTTCGGTTCTTCTATGTTCTGTCCCAAGGTTCACAACTACCAGGTCGGCTCCGGTTTCTTTAAAATAAATCTCTACATTATCTGCTTGAGTTAAATTCTCTTTTACTCCGGATTTTCCATCACTTTCGCCATAATTATTTATTTCATCGACACAGCCTTCTATAACAAAATCTCTTTTATATCTTTTTACAAAATCTTTTACCATTTTAATATTCTCATGAAGACTGTAATAGCTGCAATCGTACATGACAGATGATATGAAATCTTTATTTTCCTTAAAAATCCAATCATCATCGCCCGGTTGAGCATGATCCAGATGTACGATAACATCGATATCATCAAATTGACCTTTTACTCTTGCAATTCTTTCAATATCATCTCTTACTGCTAATAATCCTTCTTTAAAATCGCTTAACCCGGAATAATTTTTTAGCTGCTGTCTCTGTTTATAACTTGCTGTAAAAGCAATAATTAGCGGTAATTTTCCCATTATATTTCTGGCTTCTTTATATTTCTTTACTCCTTTAAAAATTGCTTCTGTTGTTATAATATTTTCCGTACAAAAACATGGTAAACTATTTCCGGATTTTTTTACTTTCTCAATTATTTCCCTTGCTCTTTCTCCGTTTCTGATTATTGGCATAATTTCTCTCCTGATATATCATCATAAATTTTATTTCTGGAACTTCTTTTCTTCCTCATTTTTTAAAATCTCCGGAATTATTTTAAACTAAATAGTTCTTTTAAAGATCAGAAACAATAAGATATGATACTTAAACTGGAGCCCGCGATCGGATTTGAACCGATGACCTTTTCCTTACCGAGGAAATGCTCTACCATCTGAGCTACAC
>CAZLME010000106.1:0-4931 GCA_964560595.1 uncultured Actinomycetota bacterium | reverse complement strand
CGGTATCCAATTACTCGAAGATTAGTATCATAATAAGTTGATAAACCTTTAATTAATAAAATCTTTTTGCATCCAACATTAATTAGGTGTTGAGTGGCATCAAAAGCACAATTAATATCATCCATATTGATTTTAGGGAAATATGGATAATTATTACAGATAATTATTGATGGTATTCGCATTCGCCTGGCTGCATCTAAGTAATTTTTACTTATATGTGTAACCCATATAATTCCTTTTGTGGTGTTTGGATTCTTAAGAAATAAAGGCAGTTTATCTGAAAATCCTATCTTTCTGAAATACATATTATAATCGTCTTGATTACAAAATTTTTCTAAATGATGACATATTTCAAAATGAAAAGGCTGTGTTTCACGTTCTGATTTTATACCTGGCATCACATAAAAAATTGAATTGCTTTGAGAATTTCCATTTTTTTCTAATGGAGAATATATGACTTGATTACCCGCACCAGGTATTTTTTGGATATAATTATCTTTAACTAGAAGTTCAAGTGCTTTCCTAATAGTCATTCGTTCTACCCCATATTTATTGCTTAATTGTCTTTCTGGGGGAAGAAAAGAGTCTGTTGTAAAAATACAATTATCGATATTTTTTTTAATATCTTCATAAATCTCGATATATTTTGAATTTAATCTAGACATAAATACTTGACCAATTTGTTATTTTTTATTGATTATATCATAATTTACTATTCTATAATATTTTATTTATTAAGTATACCAGTAATATAATTGGTATATAATAGATTAGTATTTGGTATAGCTTTATAGTATATTTAAAATTTTAAACTATTGATTGATTTTAGAATTTTAATATACAAAAATACCTTTTAAACACATGTTAAGTCATCTAAAAAAGTATCTGAAAGCATATTGACGAACAATAATATAGCAGCTAACATATAAACTTAACAAATATAAAAAATTGGTATAAAATTGGTATATATAAAAATATTAAATTGGTATAGTAGGTGCTAATGACTTTTAGAGATGAGTACATGAGGGGGTTAGTCTATGATATTCAAAGATATTCAGTTGATGATGGCCCTGGTATACGTACATTGGTTTTTATGAAAGGTTGTCCATTAAGATGTGAGTGGTGCGCTAATCCTGAGTCTCAAAGCGGAGAACCTCAAGTAATGTATTACCAGGAAATATGTAAAGGTTGCGGAAAATGTTTAGCTTCATGCCCGAAGAATTGTATCAAAGAGCATCCTGTTTATGGGTTGGTAATAGACGAAGCAAAGTGTGATAATTGTGGCATTTGTGTTAATTCTTGCTACTATGGAGCCAGAAAATTAATTGGTAAATTAATGAGTGTTGATGAAGTTATTGAAATAATAATGAAAGATATTGATTTTTATATTAATTCAGGTGGTGGAGTAACTATCTCCGGCGGAGAACCGCTCATGCAGTATTGTTTTGTTAAAAATCTTTTAATTAAGTGCAAAAAAAATGGGATAAACACAGCAATTGAAACATGTGGGTATGCGGAGTGGGAAGCCTTTGAGAGTGTTTTGCCTTATCTTGATTTAATATTTTTTGATTATAAGCATTTTGATCCGTTAATACATAAAAAATTTACTGGCAGAAGTAATGAATTGATTAAAAATAATCTGATTAAGCTAAAGGAAAAATTTAAAAATATAATTGTTCGTATACCTTATATACCAGGTTTTAATAGTAGTTTAGAGGATTTAGAAAAGATGTTTTGTGATATTGAAGCAATGGATTTAAAAAATGTTGAGGTTCTTCCTTACCATAGAATTGGTAGAGAAAAGTATAGTGGATTAGGGAGAGAGTATTTATTTGATGATTTAAAACCTGTATTAGCCAAAGATATTAAATACTTAATTGATATAGGGAAGAAGTATAAATTTGCAGTAAAAATAAATGGTATTAATAACTAGTATTAAAAAGGAGGTTGGTATTATGAATAAACGTATTGAGCAATTACGTAAATCGTTATTTGAAGCAAAGCCAAGTATTTGTCCTGAGCGCGCAAGATATTTTACAGAATCGATGAAAAAGACAGAAGGTGAATATATAGCTATTAGAAGAGCCAAGGCTTTTGCAAATGTGCTTGAAAAAATGTCTATTTATGTTGCCGACAATGAGATTATAGTTGGCAATCAAGCAAGTAAACCTAAGGCTGCACCAATTTATCCGGAATACTCAGTAGATTGGCTGGTCAACGAGTTTAATGGGAAACCATATTTTTTTCATGAGCGTCCAGGTGATAAGTTCTATTATTCAAAGGAGATAAAAGAAGAATTATTAAGTACTATTGAATATTGGAAGGGTAAAAGTTTATATGAAAACTTTAGGAATGTCCTCCCTGATGAATGCAATAAAGCATGGGAAATGGGTGTTACGGATGATGTTTGGGTTTCTGCGGCCGGCTTTGGTAATGTTATTGTTGATTATGAAATGGTATTAAATTATGGACTGAAACAAGTTGTAAAAAAAGCACAAGAAAAAATGAAATCACTTGATTTAGCAGTAGCTGATAACATTAAGAAATACTGGTTTCTTGAGTCGGTAATAATATCTAACGAAGCTGTTATTAATTTTGCTCATCGCTTTGCTGAAAGATGCATGCAAATGATTGCCACTGAAAGAGATGAAAAAAGGAAAGCAGAGCTTCAAATTATTGCCAATAATACACGGAATGTTCCTGAAAATCCTGCAAAGACCTTTTGGGAAGCGGTTCAGTCCGTATGGATGGTTTTATTAGTTCAATATATTGAGACTAATGGTCATTCGGTTTCACTTGGTCGTTTTGACCAATATCTATACAAATTTTATAAAAATGACTTGGAAAAAGGAATAATAGATAGAAACCAGGCTCTTGAAATTATTGAAGCGTTTTTTATCAAAGTCAATGAATTAAATAAACTACGTTCCTGGCTTGATACTGAATTCTTTCTTGGATATCAAATGTTTATTAATCTGTCTATTGCTGGTCAGGATGCAGATGGTAGAGATGCAGTCAACGATATTTCTTATTTGTGTTTGGATGCATGTAAAGAGTTAAAACTGTTTACACCTTCTGTTTCTATAAAGCATTTTGATAACACCAGTACTGAATTTATTGATTATGGCTTGCAAATAGTACAAGAGCATAAAGGAGGACAGCCTGCATTTTATAATGATAAGGCTTTTATAAAAATTCTTAAAAACATGGGTATTGAAGAAAAAGATGCTTATAACTGGGCGAATGTAGGTTGCATAGAAGCAAGCATACCAGGGAAATGGGATTTCGCCTCAAAAGGACCATGGCTAAATGCAGCTAAGATATTAGAAATAACTCTTAACAATGGAAAAGATCCTTTTAGCGGTATTAAACTATGCAATGGAGATGGTGATTTAACGACATTTAAAAACATGGATGAGATAATGAATGCATATAAAAAACAACTGAGTTATTTTATGAGAATCCAGGAAATTACTGAAAATATTAATGATGAGTTACACAAGATGCTTGATATTAATCCTTTTAGATCGTCTTTAGTAACGGATTGCATTGAGCGTGGTTTGGATTTAATTGAAGGAGGATCGGTATATTCAGCTGAAGGCGGTCCTGTAGTGGGGACAAATACAGCCGGGGACTCATTATCGGCTATAAACTATGTTATTTTTGAAGAAAAATTGTTAACTGCAGAGCAACTGGTTCATGCGTTAGAGACTAACTTTGAGAATATGGATACAGTTCCTACGGGTGAAGAAATAAGACAGTTGTTGATTAACAAATGTCCTAAATTCGGTAATGATGATGATAAAGCAGATAAATGGCCGTTTGAAATTGAGAATTATATTGGCTCATATTATCATAATGTCATGAAGAATTCCAGGTATGGTAAAGGTCCTATTCCAAGTTGTTATTCTATGGATTTAAGCCCTGTTACAGGAAATATACCTTTCGGTATGAAGGTCGGAGCTACAGCAAATGGAAGAAAATCAAAAAAGCCTTTGAATAATGGCATATCACCATGTAACGGAGCGGAACGTACAGGCCCGACAGCTGCTGCAAAATCAGTTGGTAAAATGCCAAGCATTTGGTTCCAAAAGGGTGCGATATTTAATATGAGGCTTGATAAAAAAACTCTGAATAGAGAAGATGGAAGAAAAAGAGTGGCAGCAATAATAAAAACTCTATTTAATGATTACGGTTGTCATATACAGTTTAATGTTATTGATAATGAGACACTCATAGATGCTCAGAAACATCCTGAAGAATACACTGACCTTATGGTTCGAATTTCAGGTTATTCAGCTTTGTTTACTCCATTATCACCTGAAATACAAAATGATTTAATTCAAAGAGCAATATTTGAAGTATAGAGATTACTGAAAAGGCAAATTTAAATTAAAACCAAGGAGGTTATAATATGAGTGAATCATTGAATGGAAAAATAGCTATAATTACAAGAGTGGCTTAATAATGATACTAAAAAATATTATTTAAGAAAGGACAATTACTATGGCTAAAATGAGTAATGAGGTTTGTCCTTACCCCAATCTTTAGTCCAGTTTTTAAGTTAGTATCTAGGCCCGATGAGGGTTCCCCAAAAACTAGTCCACTTATAATGTCAGTAATCCGGCTTATTTGCCCCTATAGCCAGTCTCCTGGCAAAGTCACCTGGAGTCATATTATCCAGGGAACTATGAGGCCTAAACTCATTATAATCCCTTCTAAGCAATTTTTATAATGTACGAATTATTATTTTATCATATTATTGATTACTTCGTAATACTATTATTACGGTGTTTTTAAGTTGCTTGAAAATATTATTTCTTTTATAAATTGGTTCGAAATTTCACACCCCGGGGCAGCCAAAGCAAAGAATTATAAAAAATTTAATAAAGATAATTATCATATTTTCCAATTAGTTATTAGCTGTAAAT
>CAZLME010000105.1:0-4958 GCA_964560595.1 uncultured Actinomycetota bacterium | reverse complement strand
AAGGGTTTGAGTATATGCTGAATGAAGGTGAGGGAGCTTTTTACGGTCCTAAAATTGATTTTCATATTGAGGATTGTCTGGGCAGAACATGGCAGTGCGGTACTATCCAGCTTGATTTTGCTATGCCGGAGAAGTTTGATATTGAATATACGGGGGAGGATAACGCAAAACACAGGCCTGTGATGATTCATAAAGCGGTGCTTGGAAGTATTGAAAGATTTATGGGAATACTTCTGGAGCACTACAGCGGTAATCTGCCTCCGTGGCTTGCACCCAGACAAATTGCGGTACTTCCTATTTCGGAAAAGTATTATCAATATGCAAAGAAAATATATAATTATTTAAAGGATAATGGCTTTAGAGTAGAGGTAGACAACAGGGTAGAATCATTAAGTAAAAAAATAAAACAGGCTGAAATTAAAAAAATACCTTATATGATTATACTTGGTGAAAATGAGGAGAAGACTGGAACTATAACTATAAGGAAGAAAATCGGCAGGGACATAAAGGAAATCAAACTTAAAGATTTTACGCAAGAATTAAAAAATATTGTTAACAACAAAGAAATAATTTATTAATCAGAATTCCTGATACTTTATTTTTTATAAAAATGTCCTTATAATTTATTATAAAAGATTTAAGATTCTATTTTCAATATAGTATGCAGTAACTATCATATCACCTTAATCTATAAAGGGGTGTCCAAAATGAAATTAAAGCAAAAAGTAAAATTGTACACCACAAAAACTGCTATAAAAGGCGTATTAAGAGTACTTCCCAGGATTTCGGATGAAAAGTGGCTTTCACTTATTAAAGGAAGAGTATACAGACTTAAGAAAAAAGAGGAAAGAGATTTCCTAGAGAACCTGCTTATAAATCTAAAAAGGCAGACTTCAAAGATGTCTCCCCGGGTAAGAGAAAAGGTAGTCATGAATTTAATAAACAATGCAATGATACAGGGTCAGCCCAGAAGGCTTGCTTTTACAAAAAAATACGGATTTAATCCGCCTAATTTTTTAGCGATAAGTCCCACCATGAGATGCAACCTTAGATGTTTCGGGTGTTATGCCTGGCAGTACTCTAAGAAGAATGATCTATCATATAATGTATGCAACAGGGTAATAGATGAATCAAATAATATAGGGCTTTATTTCTTTGTTATTACCGGAGGTGAACCATTCTGCTGGGATAAATTATACGGCTTTCTTAAAAGACATAATGAGTCATTTTTCCAGATTTATACTAACGGTCAGCTTATAGATGATAAGGCTGCAAAGAAACTGGCGGAGCTTGGGAATGCAATCCCCTGTATCAGTGTGGAAGGCTTTAAAAGAGAAACTGACCAGAGAAGGGGAAAAGGAGCCTGGTCAAAAATTATGAAGGCAATGGACTTGCTTAATGAAAATGGAGTGCTTTTCGGATTTTCAGTAACTGCTACCAGAGCAAATAATGAACTGGTTGTCAGCGACGAATTTGTGGATTTATTTGTAGAAAAGGGAGCATTTATCGGATGGTACTTTAATTATATTCCAATAGGCAAGAGCCCCGATATGGAACTTATGCCTACTCCCGGGCAGAGAGATCGCAGGCGCAAGAGAATTCTTGAGATAAGAAAGAATAAAAATATTGTGATAGCTGATTTCTGGAATGACGGACCGCTGGTAAATGGTTGTATGGCAGGGGGAAAAAATTATCTGCATATAAATGTAAATGGCGATGTTGAGCCGTGTGTTTTTGTACACTTTGCTGCCGATAATATTAAAGAGAAAAGCATGATAGAAGTTTTAAATTCGGATTTCTTTAAAGGATTCAGGAAAAGGCAGCCTTATACAAAAAATCACCTGAGGCCATGCTGTATAATAGATAATCCTCATGTTTTAAGAGAGATAGTGGCCGAAACCGGTGCTTATCCGACACATGACGGAGCAGAGACTGTAATAGGCTGTCTTGCGAAACCGCTGGATAAGTATGCAGATGATTATAAAAAGATTGCGGACAAGGCATGGGAAGAAGAATATGAACCCAAAGAGGATATAGAAGCAGCAGTATAGGGTATAGACAAAAGAATTAATAATTAGTATAATTCCAAGACTATTAATAAATTGATAAAAAGATATAAAAATATTAAGTAGAAATCATCTATTTCTCACCGGATGGCAGTTTTATAAGCTTGTTAATCTGGTTAATTATATTAAATTTTAAAATAGGTAGATGATTTGTCTGCCTATTTTTTTTAAAAAAAGGTTTAGGGAGGTGTGCTTTTAACGATAAAAAAAGAATTCTTGTAAACGAACAAATCAGGGTACCGGAAGTCAGATTAATATCAGAAGATGGCGAACAGATTGGAGTAGTTTCAATTAAAGAAGCTTTAAAAATTGCCGGAGAAAAAATGTTGGACCTTGTTGAAATCTCGCCTGTAAGCGACCCTCCTGTTTGCAAGATAATGGATTATAGGAAATTCAGGTATCAACTGGAAATTTCCGAAAAGTTAAAGAAAAAAAAGCAATCACAGATTATCATAAAAGAAATAAAAATAAGGCCAAAAATAGACACAAATGATCTGAATACAAAAAGAAAACAAATAGAAAAATTTTTAAATAGTGGCCATAAAGTAAAAATAACAATTATGTTCAGGGGAAGGGAAATTGTACATAAGGAAATTGGAATGAGCATACTTGAGAAATTGCTGGAAGAATTAAAAGATAAATGCATACTGGAGCTGGAGCCCAAAATGGACGGGTACAATATAATTACAATTTTAACGCCGGTTTTGAAATAAAAAAATCTTGTGAAATTTAAATTAGAAGGATATTTATTATGCCAAAAATTAAGACACATAAAGGCGCTGCTAAAAGGTTTAAAATTACTGGCAGTGGAAAAATTTTTAGAGCCAAAGCAAATAAGAGCCATATTTTAACAAAAAAAAATGCTGATAGAAAAAGACGGCTGGGAAAGATGCAGGAAGTGTCTTCATCCAATAAGAAAACAGTAAGAAGGCTGCTGGGTAAATAAAGAAAGGTGTGATTTAAATGACCAGAGTTAAAAGAGGACAAGTTAAAAGAAAAAAACATAATAAAGTATTAAAAGAGGCAAGAGGATATTACGGATCTAAAAGCAGAAGCTATAAGATTGCCAAAGAGCAGCTTCTTAAATCAATGAGTTATGCATATAGAGACAGAAAAAACAATAAGAGAAACTTCAGAAGATTATGGATTACACGGATAAATGCTGCCGCAAGAATAAACGGAATATCATATAATGAGTTTATTTGTGGCCTGAAGAAGGCAAGTGTTGATATAAACAGAAAAATGCTGTCAGAAATGGCAGTAAATGACCCGAATGCTTTTAAAGAATTAGCCGAGGTTGTAAAGAAAAAGCTTGCATAAGATTATGGAAGAAAAAGAAAAAAGAATAGATGATATAGAAAATAAAATAAAAACAGAACTTATTAATTTCAGCAGGGCAATTAAAACCGTAAAAAATCTGGCCGAGCTTGACAGGATAAGGACAAAATACACAGGTAAAAAAAGTTTCTTAATCGGAACTTTAAAAGATATTAGTAGTCTTCCCCAGCACCTTAAGCCGGTTATCGGTAAAAAATCCAATACTGCCCGAAGTAAAATTGAAGAGGATATTCTTGGAAAAGAAAAGTTTCTCAAGAGCATAGAATATGAAAAAAAGTTAAGAGAAGAAAGTATTGACCTATCATTACCTGGAAGGGAAATAAAAGCCGGAAAGAAGAATATTATTTCCAGAGTTATTGAAGAAATAGAAGAGATATTCATAGGTATGGGATTTGATATTGCCGAGGGGCCCGAGGTTGAAACGGATTATTATAATTTCGAAGCATTAAACACTCCCGCTGATCACCCGGCAAGATCTTTACATGATACTTTTTTTTTATCAGATAAAGTTTTATTAAGGACTCATACCTCGCCGGTCCAGATAAGATATATGGAAAAAAACAAACCTCCTATTTTCATAATAGTACCCGGTAAAGCATATCGTAGAGATTATGACGTTACGCATACACCTATGTTTACGCAAATAGAAGGGCTTGTAGTAGATAAAGGCATAAATTTTAGCAACCTTAAATGGACACTTGAGACATTTGCCCATGAGATTTTTGGTAAAGACAGGAAAGTGAGATTCAGACCGCATTATTTTCCGTTTACAGAGCCAAGCGCTGAAGTCGATGTATCCTGCAATATATGCAGAGGAAAGGGATGCAGGTCGTGCTCTGGAAGTGGTTGGCTGGAAATCCTGGGTGCGGGAATGGTGGACCCTAATCTATATTCATCTGTAGGGTATGACGCGGAAGAAGTAAATGGCTTTGCTTTCGGTGTGGGTATAGAAAGAATCTGTATGTTAAAGTACGGAATTGATGATTTAAGATTATTTTTTGAAAGTGACCTAAGATTTATAAGCCAATTTTAACTCCTGGTATATATGTGATCTAATATATTCAGTTATTTATTATTTTATTATTTTATTATTTTTTAAATATTTTGATTATTTATTTAGCGGAAGGTTAGTTTAGGAATTGAAGATAACATTAAACTGGATAAAAGAATTTTTTGATAAAAATAACAAAAGTAAAATTAATCCTGAAAATATTGCTGGTATGCTTACAATGAGCGGCACAGAAGTTAAGAAGGTTGAAAATGCAGGCAGTAAATATAAAAACATAATTATTGGAAAGATTATTGATTTTACCCCACACCCGGCTGCTGATAAATTGTCTGTATGCAGGGTTGATATAGGATCAGAAATTGCGGATATAGTATGCGGTGCAAGAAATTTTAAAAACGGGGATATCGTAGCTACTGCACTTCCCGGAGCGGTAGTAAATGGAATAACGATAAGAGAAAGTAAAATAAGATTACAAATTTCTGGAGGAATGATTTGTTCTGAGATGTAATTGGGACTTTCTTCCGAATCAGAAGGTATAATGATAC
>CAZLME010000104.1:0-4969 GCA_964560595.1 uncultured Actinomycetota bacterium | reverse complement strand
TTCTATTATCAGATACCTTTAAATCTTGTAGCAATGAGAAGTAAAACTGCCGATGCTAGTACTAGCCAGATGGAAAATTGAGAAAAGGAACCTACAAAATAAAGAATAATTCCAACAACTGCAAGGATCAGTGCTATCCACCAGGTTATGTTTTTTGGTGCTGATAAGTGTTTCATTTGAGTACTCCCTCTTAATATTTTTATTGCTTAATAATTATTATAATACTTTTTTTTCTTTTTCTTATTTAATTTTAAAATCAGGACAGAAATACCAAAAGCTTTAGTGTGTTCTTACGCCTATTATTAATACCAGGCCGCCTACAACTATTTCCAGTATTGCACGCCACAATTCCACATGAGCCCAGCCAAATTGAGGGAAGAGACCTACAATTCCCACTACAAGCAAGACGATTGCTGCTAAGATTAATATTATTCTCATTGTTTCCCCTTTCTCGCTTTTTTAAAATTATTTTCTTATTTAGACGTATATAATAATAAAATGTTTTAGTGATAGATAATAATGTATTTTTAAGATACCCTTTACAAATATATCTGAAAGTGGCTGGCCATGGCGAACGAAATTAGAAACAGAATTATAGCTTCAACCGATGGTATTTTTATACCAGAATTAAGTTTTTAAGGTTATTTATTTATCCTACCATGCTACTCACTATATTGTAATTTGCAAAAAACATGAATATGCAATAACTTATTAAAAGATAAAAGATGTAGAAAATAATTAATTTGAATCCAAAATATTAAATTAAGACTTTATGAATATCGCAATGTTTTCTGATACTTTTTACCCCAGGGTAGAAGGTGTAGTAATAACATTATTAAATTTCACGCAGCTTCTTTCAGAAAAAGGGCATAAAGTAAGGCTTTATGTGCCAAATTATGAAAATATAAAGGAAAGGGAATTCCATAAAAATATTTCAATAGAAAGGTACACTTCTTTTAAACTTAAAAGTTACCCTGATTTCAGGATAGCAATACCTGTTTCTTTAAAAATAAGAGAAAGCATCCAAAGATTCGACCCTGAAGTCATACACATTCATACTCTTGGTCCTCTGGGGATTGCAGGAATAAGATATGCCAAAAAATATAAAATTCCACTGATAGGAACTTATCACGCTTATTTACCCGATTTTCTTGTTTGTATTTCCCCGGATAAAAAAATCAATAAATCTGATAAGAAATATATGTCAAAGGAAATTGTGTGGAAATTATCAAATTATTTTTATAATAAGTGCGATCTGGTAACTGCTCCTTCTGAATCAATGAAAGAGGAACTTAAAAAAAAAGGATTAAGAACTAAAGTTATTTTCCTCAGTAACGGATTGAAACTCGATAGTTTTTTACCAAAGGAAAAATATAGCAGAAAAGCAAAATTGCTTCATGTAGGAAGAATAAGTTTCGAAAAAAATATTGATATCGTAATAAAATCAATAAGTATTTTAAGAGAGGAATTTCCTGATATAAAACTCGATATTATAGGAGATGGGCCCGCATTAAAAAGCCTGAGATTAATGACAAAAAAACTCGATCTTGAAAGAAATGTTCATTTTCTTGGATGCATAGAACATGGCAAATTAAATATGTTATACAAAGAGTATGATATTTTCATTACTGCAAGCACCATAGAGACTCAGGGTGTTGTCATTCTTGAAGCAATGGCTTCCGGGCTGCCTATTGTAGGTGTAAGAAGATTAGCCATAAATGATTTAGTAAAAAATGATATAAATGGTTATGTAGCGGAACCATTTGATGAGAAAGGTATGGCTGAAAAAATAAAAATACTATATAAAAATAGAGATTTAAGGGAAGCTTTTGGAAGAAAATCTACCGAATTGGTAAAAGAGCATGATGTAAAAGATATAATAGAAAAATTAGAGAGATTATATTTTGAATACAAAGATACAAAAAATAAAAATAAAAAACAAATAAGAGATTAATAGATTTACCTGTTTTAATTATACTTTATATAAAATAAAGGCTGTTAGAAAACCAAGAATAGTCAGTAGTCCTATAAGGTATCCACCTTCTTCAAACGCTTCAGGAATCATGCTGTCAGCAAGCATTGCAAGAATAGCTCCGGAAGCAAATGATAAAATAATCCCTAATATATTTAAGTTTAAATTTTTTAAGAATAGATAACTTAAAAAAGTGGTTATGCTTACAATTATACTGACTATCACCCAAATTATATAAATTTGTTTTTTTGATGATCCTTCTATTTTTAAGTCATTTATAGATGTTAGGCTTTCAGGTAAATTTGATAAAAATATTGCACCTACCATCAATATTCCTATGCCATTTTTAGTAAATAGTGCTACACCTAAAGCAATTGACTCTGGAATTCCATCAAGCAGTGCTCCTAAAACAATTGCTTTTCCATTTGTTTGACGGATTGTTTTAAAAGGCTTTTTCTTTTTATAATGCCTTCCACCAAATCGATGAATTAAAAAATCACCGGCTATAAATACAATTCCACCAACTAAAAATCCAATAATTACTATATAAAATCCACCATATTTAAAAGCCTCTTCCATCAGTCCAAAAGTTAGTGCACAAATCATGACACCTGAACCAAATGCCATAAACGCAGCTATTATCCTTTGGCTGATTTTAAATGTTGTACCTACAATCGCACCAAGAATTAATGAAAAACCTGTTAGAAATGAAAAAATAATAACTTTTACCATAATTAAAATATTATAACAGAAATTATATATAAGAATATTTACATTTATCCAAATGCTAAAAATACTCAGTAAAAGGAAGTAGAAGTGGTACAAGTATTTATATAAGAATAAGTGTGAAATTTCGAACCAATTTTTAAATGAAATTAATAAGATAATAGATTTATTTAAACGATAAACAAAAAGCGTATTGCGACTGATGTTAGAAAATTATTATACTTTTATAAAAGAATTCTACTTGGACGTTAAATATTTATGTGCTGTTTTAAGTTCTTCTATTATAGCTATTTGCTGAGGGCATTTTTCCTCACACTGACCACATTCAATGCACTGGGAAGCATCCATTTTATTTTTACAAAACCAGGACTTGTATCCTTCTTTCAAGATTTCAGGTTTACTTCTAAATGCACTGTTATATTGCCATAAGACTCCGGGAATATCTACCCCGGATGGGCAGGGCATGCAATATGAACATCCTGTACATCTTACCTTTAGTTTTCCTTTATAAAGTTTTTTTACCTCTTTAAAGATCTGTGCTTCCTTTTCTGTAATTGAGTTTGGAAATGCTTTCTCAAATATCTTAATATCTTCGCTTAACTGTTCCATGGTGCTGACTCCGCTGAGGATTATTGTTACTTCTGGAAAATTGGCCAGCCACCTGAATGCCCATTCTGCAGGGGTTCTTTTTATTCCTGAGCTGTCCCATTTTTCCACAATATCCGGCGGAACATTTTCCCCTAAAAGTCCTCCGAGCAGTGGTTCCATAATAACTACTCCAACGCCTTTAGATGCAGCATATTTCAATCCCTCCACTCCTGCTTGAAAATTTTCTCCAATAAAGTTGAGCTGAATCTGGCACATATCCCAGCTGTATGAATCTATTATCTCTTTAAAGAGTTTCAAGTCATCGTGAAATGAAAATGCCCTGTATATTATTTTTCCTTCTTCTCTGGCATTATCAAGTTTATCAAGAAGCTTAAACTTTTTTACTTTTTCCCAGGAATCCTTGTTAAGTCCGTGGAGCAGATAAAAATCGATATATCCGGTCTGTAGTCTTTCTAATGACTCATCCAGAAGGGTATCAAAGTCGTCCTGTTTTTTTACCATGTACAATGGAGATTTTGTTGCTAAAAGTATTTTCTCTCTCAAGCCCTCATTTAAGGCTTTACCCAGAATTGCTTCACTGTCTTTATAAACATATGCCGTATCAAAATAATTTACTCCATCTTCTGCTGCATACTGTATCATTTTAATACTTTCAAGTTCATCTGTTACGCTTTTACCGGCACTACTCTTTTCCTTTGGGAATCTCATACATCCCATACCGAACCTTGATACTTTTATGTTTAGCTTTGGAAATACTGTATATTGCATAAGGCCCACCATCTCCTGATTTTTTTATATAATTGTAAAATAATAAGATAAAAGCATCAAATTTATTTAAATATTAATTAATAGACTGAAAAGATTAAATTGTCTTTTGAATTATTTTATAATTTTTTTTTAATCCTTGTCTTTCCAGTAAATTTATTTCTTTTAAGTTTCTTTGATATTTGTATTCAAATGAGAGAGGGTGGTCACTTTTTATAATGCTTGCTTTGGCTGCCCCGGGTAGTGAAATTTCGAACCAATTTTTAAAGGAATTAATAAATTTGAAAGACCTGTTTAGTAATTAAATAATATTATATTTGCCTGGCTGCCCACAGAATGCAATGTTAGAGTAAAGTGAATAAGCTTAAATAAAGATATTTTTATACCAGAATTAAGTTTTTAAGTATAATCTAACTATCAAAATATAATTCTTCTATCGAATATCAAGCACTCTTCCAATTATATTCTATATTTCATGCCTTAGTCGTACGCCATATTATTGTATTTTGTAAATGTGCCAAACCTAATTGCCAGCAGCCTTCGATAAATCCACTCTTACAACTACGATATCAAATGGTTTCTCATCATCCCCGCCACGAGATATTGTAAGAGTAACCTTGCTATTTATAGGGCCTCTTAGACGTAGAATACCTTCGCCCTCTCTCATAACAGAACAATTAATCCCATCTATGGCAGTAATCACTTCATATTTATTTGCCTTTAATCTCGACTTCAATGATGCTAACACCAGTGGCTAATCGTTTACTACTAATATCTTCTTAGCCATATATCCTAAATCTTCTCATTTACCTCACCTAAGGCCCTCCTAATCCTTAGCAACACATCTTCGGCCTTAAATGGTTTAGAGATAAAATCTACAGCACCCATTTCTTTTAC
>CAZLME010000103.1:4241-4986 GCA_964560595.1 uncultured Actinomycetota bacterium | reverse complement strand
GTGTGGATTGTGCTGTAATAGTAATTGAGCCAACGCTGTCAGGGTTGCACGACGCTGAGAGGGTAATTGATGTTACCAAACACTTCAATGTTCCGGTAAAGGTAATAATAAATAAGTATGATTTGAATTGTGATATGACTTAAAAAATAGAGCGCTGGTTCAAAGATAAAAATATTCAAATACTTGGTAAGGTAGGTTTTAGTAAAGCTGTGGTAAAATCAGTTGTTGAAGGAAAAACAATAATAGAATATTTGAATAATAAATTTACAAAGACACTGCGTAATATATGGCTGTTTCTCGAAGAAGAATTGGAAAAGAAAAAATAACTTGAATAATGTAAGTGAAGATAAGAGTAGTTAAAATAAGAACTTTTAGGGGTTCACTCCAAACCTTCAAGGGTTTCCTCCTTACAAAGGTAGAGTCCGGATATATTGCTACTTGCATCATCTATCGCCCCGTGAAGGGATAGCTCTTCACCTCCCAGCCATCCGTATGGGGAAGCATCAAGTTGAACCATCATTCCAGGACAGTCTTTTCTTTTCCTGTAGCGGTGCGCCCTTATCTTCTTCTTTTTTTTGGGACTTACTATCCCTGCACTCCTTAAGATCCGGTGCACTGTGGGCTGACTTATGATGATATCTTCTCTTTCAGCTAAAAGCTCCGCAAAGTGGCTAAAATTGGTACCCCTGTATTTTTTTCTCTTAAGCTCTACTATCAGATCCTTTACTTTGGCATCTACTGCATG
>CAZLME010000103.1:1010-4231 GCA_964560595.1 uncultured Actinomycetota bacterium | reverse complement strand
TATTGGCTTTCTTTTTCTATTGCCATGAATTGTTGCTCCAGGACCGTTTAACCCCACTTTCTTTTTGATACTTTTTACCTGTCTGGTAGATAGTCCAAGTACCTCTGCTGCACTCTTAATTGCCATCTCTCCCTCAATGAGTCTCTCTGCTACTATTAGCCTTGCCATTTCCTTATCTGTTATGTGGTATGTTTCCTCTCTTGTATTCATAGGTGACATTTTCCCTGAATAACTAAGAGGTGACAATATTGCAGAATAACAACAAAAAATCAATTTTTAATTGACAAATCAGAAATAATAATTTAAAATAACGGGCGTATGTTCATTAATGAACAATATTACACCTTTCATTATAAGAATCTAAGGAGATTTCATAAAGGAGGTGATGAAATATATACTGGGAAAATAGGATAAAAGAATTAAAGAAGGTGGTCTTATGGAAAAAAAATGAGATTTGTTAAAAAGTAAGGAAAAGACGACATACTTGCTAACAAATCTCCAGATAATTTTATAATAGTAATCAATTAATTGAAAGGATAGATCGAAATGAAAAAGTCATTACTATTGCTGATAATAACAATGATGTGTGTAGCACTTCTAAGTACGTTTTCTTTAGCAGGCTGCAAAGAGGAAGCAGCACCAGCTGAAGAGGCTGTAGAAGAAGAAGCACCTGTTGAAGAAGTTGCTGAAGAAACAATCACTGTTGCATTTTCAGTCCATGATTTGAGTAACCCTTTCTGGGCTACGCAAGCTAAAGGTGCAGAAGACAAAGCTAAGGAGTTAGGCGTTGATCTGACTGTCATTGATTTAAAGGTAGATGCAGCAAAAGAGGTTTCTACCTGGGAAGATTTGATTACCAGGGGTGTTGACGGTATAATGACTTCTTGTGTTGATGAGGTGGCAAGCAAGGAATACTGTACAAAGGCACAAGATGCAGGAATAAAGGTAATGGCAGCAGTTCACCCTCTTCCTGGTGCTGATGGCTCTCTTGCAAATGATGAATATCAATATGGCTACATTGCTGGTGAGTATGCAGGAAAGTTTATAACAAATGTATTGGGCGGAGAAGCAAAATTTGCTCTTTTAGCAGCAGATGTTACTGCTTTTGTAATTCCAAGAACTGATGGTATTCGTGATGGTATTCTTGCAGAAGCTCCCGATGCTGAACTTGTAAGTCGCCAAGATGCTTTTCAGACTGAGGTAGGTATAGAAGTAATTGAATCAGTTTTACAAGCTCATCCTGATCTCAAGGTAATAGGTTGTTTAAATGATGATGGAGCATTGGGTGCATATGAGGCTATGACTGCTGCAGGAGTAAATCCTGAGGAAGTATGTATTACTGGTACTGATGGTATTGCACAAGCATTGGAAAAAATTAAAGAAGGCGGAATGTATCGCGCATCTGTAAGTATGGCTCCTTATGAATCAGGAAAACAAGAAATGGAAATCCTTTATAAACTAATTAAAGGAGAGCCATGTGAACCTCATCAAAAAATTGTAAATGAGTTAATCACTATTGATAATGTTGACGAATTTATTGAATAACTTTAAATAGACTAAGAGAAGGTCTTCCTCATATTTTAATGAAGGCCTTCTCTTTATCAAAACTATATTAAGATAGGAGAAAGATGAATGAATAAGTCATCTATTCTTTCTGTAAGAAACATAGTAAAAAGGTATCCAGGAGTAATAGCCCTTGATGGAATTGATCTTGATTTTTTTAAAGGAGAAATTCATAGTATTTGTGGGGAGAACGGTGCTGGAAAATCAACTTTTATAAAAATCCTAACTGGTGCAATTAAACCAGATGAAGGAACTATTGAAATTGATGGTGTTCCACATAGTGTTTTTTCACCACATGAGGCTATGTTTCAATTCGGAATCGCTGCTATTTATCAAGAATACGATTTAATCCCTTATCTAAGCGTTGCGGAAAATATTTTTATGGGAAATGAAATACTTCGTAAAGGGTTTATTGATATAAAGGCAATGAATCAAAAAGCAAGAGAAAATTTATCTTTATTGGGAACTGATATTAATCCCAGTATGCCTGTTGAATCCTTAAGTGTTGCATATCAGCAAATTGTAGAGATTTCCAAAGCTGTTTCTCATAATGTAAAAATTTTAATTATGGATGAACCAACTGGTCCTCTTGCTACAAATGAAGTTGAAAATTTATATAGGCTTATGAAAATTTTGAAAAACCAGGGAGTAACTATCATTTTTATTTCGCATATACTCTCTGAGATATTTGATATTTCTGATAGGGTATCTGTATTCCGAGATGGAAAGTGTGTTCGTACAATGGAAACGAAAAAAACTAATAAGCAAGAACTTATCATTTTAATGGTAGGACGTAAATTATCTGAAAGCTATCCTAAAAGAACAAAAAAAATCTCTAATCCTTTATTGGAAATTACCCAGCTATCCACCCCAAAGTTATTAAAAAATATCTCTTTTACACTACATAAAGGAGAGGTTCTTGGTTTAGGGGGGCTTGTTGGGGCAGGACGAACAGAGTTGGTTAGAGCAATTTTTGGGGCAGATCCTATTAGTTCTGGAAATATAAAAATAAAAGGAAAAAGTGTTACTATAAATAATCCTGGAAAGGCTATTAGGTTAGGATTGGGTTTGATACCAGAAGATCGTAAGCAACATGGGATTATATCAGAACTTTCAGTAAAAGAAAATATAATTTATAGCTCTTTTCATCAGGTAAGCTTATATGGTTTTATTATAGCAAAAAAAGTATTAAAAGTAGCTAATAAATTCAGAAAACTTTTAAGAATTGTCACACCAAATCTTGAAAAAAAAATTAAAGAACTTAGTGGAGGAAACCAACAAAAGGTTGTGCTTGCACGTTGTTTAGCTACAAATTCAGAAATTATTCTTTTTGATGAACCAACACGAGGTATTGACGTAGGTGCAAAGCAAGAAATTTATAAGTTAATAAATGAGCTCGTTACAAAAGGAAAGGGACTTCTTTTCATTTCCTCGGACATGCCGGAACTACTTGGAATGTCTGATAGGATTATTGTTATGCATGAAGGGAGTATCGCAGGTATGCTTACAAAAGAAGAAGCAACCCAAGAACAAGTATTAAAATTAGCTTCTGGAGAATAAAAATGAAAAAACAATATTTTGTAGTATTAAAAAAATTTGCAATTGTAGGAGTACTTCTGGTACTCGTTGCTTTATTCGCAATTTTAAATGATAGATTT
>CAZLME010000103.1:0-1000 GCA_964560595.1 uncultured Actinomycetota bacterium | reverse complement strand
GATTTCTAACAAGCAGTAATCTTTTTAATATTGCACGACAAGTTGCAATGTTAGGGATTTCTTCTGTAGGAATGACTTGCGTAATATTGACTGCAGGAATAGATTTATCCGTTGGTTCTGTAATGGGAATTACTAGTGTAATAGGAGCTCTTTTAATGGCTAGAGTGGGAATGCCAATTTTACCAGCAATTTTTATTACCCTTTCTATTACAGCCTTAATTGGCTTAATCAATGGTATTTTAGTTGCTTATGTTAAGGTACCTGCTTTGATTACAACATTAGGTACGATGGCAATAGTTCGAGGTCTTGCGTTTATTCTTTGCGGCGGTTTGCCTGTTTGGGGACTCCCTGAAGGGTTTAAGACAATAGGACAGGGCTATGTAAGCATTGTACCTATTCCTGTTATTATTATGGTAGTCATTTTCATAGTTGGGTGGGTTTTTCTTAATCGGACTAAAACAGGCAGATACTTATATGGACTAGGAGGTAATCGCGAAGCAGTAAGGCTTTGTGGAGTATCTACTGCAAAAGTAGAAGTTCTTGTGTTTGTTATCTGTGCATTGTTAACAGGAATTGCTGGGGTTATTATGTTATCTAGGATAAATACAGGACGTCCTAACACAGGAATGGGCTATGAATTGGATGTGATTACAGCAGTAGTATTAGGAGGTGTTAGCATCATGGGAGGACGGGGATCAATCTTTGGGGTTCTTATGGGAGTTTTAATAATAGGAGTCTTGGCAAATGGTATGATTCTCCTTGATGTAAGTGAATACTATCAGCAAGTTACAAAAGGTGCTGTATTATTGCTGGCTGTTATTTTCGACACAATGGCAAAACGCAGTAGAACTTAAATAACCATTGATAGGAAAAGTTATAATCTAAGAATCTGAAAAAATCAAGAAAAATATTTTAAAAGGGAGCAACATCAATAAATCTTTGTAAAGTAGATAAAAGAAATGGTATATAAAAATAGGGATGATATAATATTTAAGGTTCT
>CAZLME010000102.1:0-5063 GCA_964560595.1 uncultured Actinomycetota bacterium | reverse complement strand
AATTAAATATATTTATTGGGTCAGGTAATCTAAAAAACCCGCTGTCTTCTGTTAATGGAAGAAAATATTGCTGGTTAATGTCAATCCTTTCAGCAATGATTATAAATGGTTTTATAAGGGGTATAAAAAAAAACAGGATTCTTATATTTGAATCCTGTATCCTGAAGACGAAAAGAAAAAATAACACCAGTACAAGACTTACAAAACTCGTGTAAATAACAGGTAAAATGTAGTTTATTAATACTTCTAAGAAGAGCATATATACATTGTAAATATAATTTATATTTAATTTATATTCAATTTAATGCCAGAAAAGAATAATTATTAATATATCTATATTGAACCCATTGATATGAATATTATGCGAATCCCCTGAAGCTATTCTTTTTGGACTTCTTTATAATTTTAGAAACTTTGCTCAAATTACCCCTGTGACATCAGGAGGATTCATCTGGAATAGACAAATGGGCATACAAATAATTTTAATATTTGTCTATTTCTTTTAAAAGCTTATTTATTCCTTCCCTGGAAATATTCTTGCTGTCAGATAGAAATTTGGAAACCATCCCGCTGGTGCTATCCTCAAGCAATTTTTCAGAAACTGACTTTATTATTCTTTTTGAAAGTTCCTTTTTATCAACTGCAGCCGAATAGAGATAAGTTTTAGAAGTTTTATCCTGTTTTAGAAGTTTCTTTTCTGCAAGAGTAGTCATTGTTGACATTACTGTTGTATAGGGAATAAAACCATGTTCCTTGCTTTCAATTTCTTTCCTTAACATATCTTCGTGCACTTCTCTTACCGTTACCCTGCCTTTACCCCAGATAATTTTCAATATGTCAGCTTCCAGATTGCTTATGCTGTTAAGGCCGTTGATCCCTAGCTCTTCTGATTTTTTCTTAGTATCACTTTTTTTTACCATGCTATCACTGATCCTTTTTAATATTTTTATTAATAAATTAAATTTTCTAAATAAAGCTTGAAATACTTTATACTATTTTTAAGTAAAAATCAAATTGACTTATAAAATTATATTTCAGGCCAATACTTAGATAATGACTCGCTTAATTTTATAAGTATATAGTAAAAATTATATTATAAAATTTTAATATTTTTATTTTATATATTATATACTAACATAAAATGAGTAGGAAATAAATTATTTTTAAAATATTAAAAAATAAATTGCCCGTGCATATTTAAAAAAGTTGTTACGTTTTTAGCCGAAAAAGTGTAAACTCTATATGGTAAAATCAGTATCAATTTAGAAAGGAGTCTGAATCTATAGAAGAGCAGGCATAAATTGGAAAATAGATTTTTATAAATGTTTTTAAATTCTATACAAAAAAACAAAAAAACTTCTTTATTTTTTTTAAATGTATTCCTGTGTATTTTAATAATTTTTTTATTATTTTATTCAGCCGGCTGCAAAACTTCGGAAACACCTGTTCCCAATATTGTATCCGGCCAGACAAAGCTTATTGTAGGCACCGACCCCACATATCCAAATTTTGAATTTATAAAAGATGGCGGTGTTATTGGTTTTGATATTGATATTGCAGGAGAAATTGCCGGAAGAATGGACAGGAAACTGGAAATAATCCAAATAGAGTGGGATGGTTCATACGGTATTCCCGAGGATTTGGAGGTTGACATGATAATATCCGCGATTCCCATATCTTCCGATAAGGAAGGTATTGTTGATTTTTCGAATCCATACTTAACAATGGAATACATGTTAATCGTCCTGGCTGAGACCGAAATAAAAGTTAAGGAAAAATTAATAGGAGAGACTGTAGGTATATTAGATAGTGAAAAAAGTTATCTCAGCGAGGATTATCTGCTTGATTACAAGATTGAAGGATATAGTGATATTGCATCCATGATTAACGACCTGAAAAATAAGGATATTGATGGAATTTTATTATCTCTTCCCGTGGGTGTTAACCTGGTAACCGGAGATGCGGGGATCTATAAAGTGCTTGAAGTTGTAAAATCCAACAAGGATTTTGCTATTGTTTTCAGAAAAGAAAATCCCTTAAAAGAAGAAATTAACACTGTTCTTGATGAAATAAAAGAAGACGGTACATTTGATGAAATTTATAACAAGTGGTTTAGCTACAATTCCTGAGTTATAATTACTGTTTATAATAATTATTATAATTATAATTTTTAAAGATTAGGAGAAATTATGTTAGTAGTGGGGGAAAACATAAGTGTAATATCAAAAGTTGTGGGGGATGCCATAAAGGAAAGGAATGCGGAACCTATTATTAAAATGGCAAAAGAGCAGAAGGAAGCCGGAGCAGACTATGTAGACGTAAATATAGGCCCGGCCACAAAGAATGGCGAAGAGCTTATGCAGTGGATAGTAAAAAGTATACAGGCCGAATTAGATACACCTCTTGCCCTGGACACTAAAAATATAAGTGCCATTGAAGCAGGCCTTGAAGTGCATAAAGGAAGTGCCATAATCAATTCTGTCACAGGCGACAAGGATAAGCTTGATATCCTTATGCCCATGGCAAAAAAATATAACAGTAAAATAGTAGGGATTTCCTTAACCGAAAAAGGCGTACCACCGGATGTTGACAGCAGGGTGGAGATAATCATGGAAATAGTCAATTCCGCACTGGAACACGGCTTACCCATGGAAAATCTTTATCTTGACCCGGTAGTGCTGCCGGTAGCCGTTCTCCAGGAGCAGGTACATAACTGTATCAACGCGCTTAAGGTTTTTAAGGAACTAAAAGAACTTATGGGGCTTCCCGGTGACCCAAAGACCATAGTGGGTTTGAGCAATGTCTCCCAGTCTTCTCCTCCGGAGCTTAAGAGCCTTATTAACAGGACATACCTTTCAATACTATTGAGCCACGGCCTTGACAGCGCTATTGTTGACCCGCTTGACAGGGAACTGATGAATGTTGTAAAGACTTTTAACATACTTACCAATAAGATCCTGTATGCACATTCATATCTTGACTGATATTTGACAGCGGACTTAAAAATTGCCGGACTGGTGTTTAAGTTGTGACTACCGGTATGCGATAGACTGGTAATTTCTTGTAAAATTCTAATAGATTTACGATAAATTTATTAGAATTTTATTATTTCCATATTGAATTACGAAAAGTTTGTGATAGAATTAAAAAACGGGGTAAGTTAATACGGGCGTCCAAAATTTTGAACACTTGCCCCTTTTTTATGCGGCCTTAATTATTTAATACGCCATTAATATCCTGTTTATACATCATTCATTAAATATTTTTTAAGCTTAAAAAAGAATTTAAAGTAAGTTGTTTTTCAGTAACCATTTATAGGCCGGGTTAACAATTATTGTTTTTTGTCCGATTTTTATTGTTTCTTCTTCATCATCTGTTAATATCAATCCTTTTAATACTGATAATTCATCCATAGCCGTAAGCAAACTTTTTATCTCCCTTTCCCTGGTTTTTTTATCATCTAAACTCCATGAGACCTGTATTAGTTCTTTTTCTCCTGTTTCTTTTTTTACAATAAAATCAACTTCTAGATTATTTTTTGTTTTATAATAATAAATTTCTTTTCCCGCCATTTTAAGATTCAGAAATACGATATTTTCCAGTATTCTACCGCTGTCTTTAGAAAATCTAAAGGATACAGCATTAGCAAGGCCACTATCAATTGAGTATATTTTTTTTAGCGCCTTTTGTTGTTTTTTTAGTGAATATGAAAATTGAGAAAGCTCAAAAATTAAAAATGAATTTTTTAAATAATGGATATAAGAAGAAGCAAGAGCGAAGGAAATACCGAAGGTTTTTTTTAACGATTCAAGTGATATAATTTTACTTGAGTTGCTTAAAGAATAAACAGCTATTTTTTCTAAAATTTCTTTTTCTCTTATGTTATATCGCATAACAATATCTTTTTGCAGGATATCGTAAAAATAATTTTTAACAAGTTCAGAATTTTCGGTTAAAACAATTTCTGGGAAACTGCCAATATCCATGTATTTGTAAAAATATTTAGTAATGATTCTCTGATTTAAAACAATATCTTTCCTGTCTTTTATATTTATATTTTTAAAAATTAAAAACTCACTAAAAGAAAGAGGAAAAACTTTATAAGACAAGTGTCTTCCGGTAAGGAGGGTTGATATCTCTCCGCTTAAAAGATTGGAGGATGATCCGGTAATAAATATTTTAAACTCTCCGCTATCTCTTAGCTTGCGTACCACGCTTTCCCATTGTTCGATTTCTTGAATCTCATCAAGAAAAAGATATTTTAACCCCGGAGTAAAATATTCTTTGAAGACAGAAATGAATTCTTCTATGATATTCGGGTTGTTATTTTCAATAAAAAAAGGATCTTCAAAGTTTATAAACAAATAATTATTTTTTAAATTTAGATGCTTAATAATTAATTTCAAAATAGAAGACTTGCCGCTTCTTCTCGGACCAATTAGATCAATGATTTCTTTACTTTTATAATTTATAGTTTTTACAAGTGATCTATCTTTGAGTTCATCTTTTTCTATAGTTTTTTGCCAGAAATCTATCACCCTTATAATTTGCTGGTTATTCATAATGTGATCCTCTCTTAAAATTAATTAGGTAAAGTTTATTATAAATAATATTTATAGTCAAGTATATATTACTAAAATTGTAATTTATAATTTTATTAAAGAAAAAGGGACTTAAAAAAATTATTATTGTAAGAGAAAAATAAATGGTAAAAAAATCATGTTTAAACCAATCTGGGAATGGTTAGTTGATTGACTATTCGGAAATTTTAGCAAATATAATGAGCCTTCTTGTCGCGAAGTATTTAGGGGTGCAGGTAGACAGGACCAGCGAAGGATAATCTGTATTTTCCAGGACAGTCAGGTCTGTTGGAAGGACCGAGTCCTTACCCGTGACTAAATAAGTGAAGATTTCATTTCCGGCTGTCTCTATTAATATCTTATCACCTTCCATAAGTTCATCCAGCCTGTTAAACGGGGCTCCGTACGTGGTCCTGTGCCCTGAAACCACACAGGTACCCGTCTCACCCGGAAGAGCCGAGCCGATATAAAACCCGGGCCCCT
>CAZLME010000101.1:0-5278 GCA_964560595.1 uncultured Actinomycetota bacterium | reverse complement strand
GACCGGGATTTAATGACATTAAAGTTATGATTGATTAAAACTATGGTTATTAAAAGTAATTTTAAATCGGGATTTGTCGGATTGATTGGAAGAACCAATGTAGGAAAATCTACGTTAATTAATAAAATCTTGAACCAGAAAATAGTCATAACTTCCGGGACTGCACAGACTACAAGAGATAAAATTAATTGTATTTTAAACACAAAAAATTCTCAGATAATTTTTGTTGACTGCCCAGGATTTTTTAAATCAAAAAATCTGCTTGGTAAGAGGTTATATAATACTGTTATAAGTGTAATTGATGATTCTGATGTAATTGTGGCGATTGTAGATGCAGCCGGAGGGATAGGCAGTGGAGATTTTTTTGTTATTGACAGGATAAAAAACAAACCCCGGCCCAGGTTCCTTCTGCTGAATAAAATAGACATGGTATCGAAGGAAAAGATAAAAGAAGAGAAGGAAAAAATAAAGGATTTTAATTGCTTTGACCATATAATTGAGATTTCCGCTAAAACCGGTGAGAATATTGATAAGTTTTTAAGGCTACTGACTGATAAGCTTCCGGAAGGTCCGCAGTATTTTGAAAAAAATATTACTACAGATCAGTCCATTGAGAAAAAAATTTCAGAGATTTTAAGGGAAAAATTATTTGCAAATCTATCCCAGGAGCTTCCGCATAGTATAAATATCAGTGTAGAGAGATTTGAAGAAACTGTGAGTGGCAAAGGAAAGAAATTAATAATTATAAGCTGTAATATTTACATCGAAAAAATATCGCAAAAAGCTATAATTATTGGCAGAGAAGGAAATATGCTTAAAAAAATAGGAAGAGAAGCAAGGCTGGAACTGGAAGACTTACTTAAAAGTAAGGTTTTTCTTGAATTGTGGGTAAAAGTTGAAAAAAACTGGACAAAAAGCGAACTTTCACTGGACAGATTCGGTTATTGATTATAATTAATCATATAAAATTATTATAAAGGTTACAAATGAAAGGTTGGTGGTAAAAACGCTAACTAAAGAGCAATTAGCAAAAACTATTGATCAGACTTTACTTAATCCTATCACTACCTCAAAAGATATGGAGCAGCTATGCATTAATGCCAGAAAATATCATTTCGCTGCAGTATGTGTTAATCCTGCTTTTATAGCACAGGCAAAAAAAATACTCGCCGGCAGTGATGTAAAGATCTGCTCTGTAGTGGGTTATCCATTAGGAGCAAATACCATAGAAACAAAGGTATTTGAGGCGAGAGATAATGTAAAAAAAGGTGCAGATGAACTGGATATGGTTATAAATCTGGGAGCGGTAAAAGGCGGTAATTATGATTATGTGGAAAGAGAAATTAAGATAGTGGTAAATGTGATAAGACGCGAACAAATAGCAGAATACAATAAACATATTAATATTAAAGTCATAATAGAGACTGCAATCTTAAACAGGGATGAGATTAAAAAAGTTTGTTCTATTATCGAAAAATCAGGTGCAGATTTTGTGAAAACATCTACCGGATTTGGCGTGAAGGGTGCTGAACTTGATGATATAAGATTAATCAGGGAAGTGGTTACGAGAAATATAGGAGTTAAAGCATCCGGAGGAATAAGGACATTCAGTGATGCGCAGGCGCTCATAGATGCGGGTGCAACCAGATTGGGGACCAGCAGCGGAGTTAATATAATAAAAGAATATGGTGCTATTTTTGATAAATAAAAAGGTAAAATGCCGTCTTATAAAGCAAAGGCTATTATTCTAAAATCATACAAACTGGGTGAATCGGATAAGATAATTAAGATGTACTCAGGCGACGGAGACGTAATCAGTGCCGTAGCTAAAGGAGCAAGAAAAGTACGCAGCAGATTTAGCGGAAGGCTTGAACTCTTTAATCTGGTTGAGATGGAACTTGCCAGAGGGAGGAATCTTGATGTTATAAGCCAGGCAGAAATATTAAAAAGCTTTAAAAATATTGCCTCCGATTTTTATAAATTCGTGTTCTGTGAAATAATAAGTAAAATCATATTAAAAACCCAGATTCCCGGAGGAGATCCATCTCCTCTTTTATTTAAATTGATTTATATCTGTTTTAACGAAATAAATGGCACTGAACCGGAAGATATTTCATCTCTTAAAAAGATTATGTGTTTTTTCGGGATAAAGTTTTTAAAAATCACAGGCTTTACACCTCTGCTTGAAAACTGCAGCAAATGTAATAAACAATCAGGAAATCTATATTCTTTTAGCAGAAGAAAAATTTATTTTTCAGTCAGGCATGGAGGGATTTTATGCGAGAAATGTGCGGATTCTTTGCCGGGCAGGGAAACTTTAAGTGCTTCGGATTACAGGTTTCTATGTGATTTATTTAATCTTAAAATTGAGGATTTCAGAGATATGGAGGTAAATTCGGCTACTCTTAAAAAAGTATATAAACTGATTGAAGATTATATACTTTATCACACCGAATGTGATATAAATAGTTTTAATTACTTAAAGAAAATAGGGGTGTAGCCGGCTTGAATCTTGCTTTTATCACACTGTGCCGGCTGATATCATTCCGGGTTTGATTGACTATTAAAATTAATGTTATTAAAATAAGAAACTATGAATTTTCAGGATATTATTTTTAATCTCCATAAATACTGGGCTGAAAATAATTGTATTATCAAGCAGCCGATGGATCTTGAGAAAGGTGCGGGGACTTTCAACCCGGATACTTTCCTCAGGTGCCTGGGTCCGGAACCCTGGAATGTTGCTTATGTTGAACCCAGCAGAAGACCGACTGATGGAAGATATGGAGAGAATCCGTTTAGGACCCAATTTTTTTATCAATTCCAGGTTCTTCTTAAACCATCACCGGATAATGTAATAGATCTTTATCTCGGTTCTCTTAAAAGTCTGGGAATTGATTTAAAGCTGCATGATATACGTTTTGTTGAGGATGATTGGCAGTCTCCCACCATAGGTGCAGCAGGTCTTGGATGGGAAGTATGGGCAGATGGAATGGAGATAACCCAGTTTACATATTTTCAGCAGATGGGTGGACTGGTGCTCAAGCCTGTTTCGGCGGAAATATCGTATGGTCTGGAACGTATTGCTATGTATCTCCAGGATAAAGATAGTTTCTGGGAGCTCAAATGGTCCGACGGCATAAGCTATGGGGACATGCATCTTGAACCTGAAAAACAGTGGTCAGTATATAACTTTGAAGTGGCCTCTATTGAAATGCTGCTGGACTTGTTTGAGAAATACGAAAAAGAGTTTCATAAGGTTATGAAAAGAGGACTGGTCTTTGTGGGATGTGAATACGTTCTTAAATGTTCGCATGTTTTTAATTTACTTGATGCAAGGGAAGCAATAAGCGTGGCAGAGAGGACTTTATATATTGCCAGGGTAAGAAATCTCGCTAAAGTTTTATGTTCAGCATATCTTAAACAGAGAGAAGAGCTGGGTTACCCTTTACTTAAGAAGAAATAAAAAAAGATAAAAAAAATTATTTATCAGGTAAATATGGGAAAAAAATTACTTTTTGAAATCGGGACCGAAGAACTACCACCTTCCTGTATCGGGGAAGGAGTTAATGGATTAAAAACAGTTCTTGAAAATAAATTGACCGGGAACAGGCTGGAATTTGGAAATATTCAAGTTTTCAGCTCACCCAGAAGACTGGTTGCCGTGGTGGAGGATTTGGGTGAAATACAAAAATCCGAAGAGAAGATAGTTACAGGCCCGCCGGCAGGGATTGCATTTGATAAGGAAGGAAACCCTACGGAGGCTGCTAAAGGTTTTGCAAAAAGCTTGAATCTTAAAGTAGGAGATCTTGAAAAAATAGAAGTCGAAGGCAAGGGATCATATCTCGGGAAAAGAATCATAGAAAAAAGGGAAAAAACAGCGGACATACTTCCCAGCATACTAAAAGATTCGATACTTTCCCTGAATTTCAGCAAGCAAATGACATGGGCCGATTATGATATCAGGTTTATCCGTCCCATAAGATGGATTCTTGCGCTGTATGATAATAAGGTAATAAATCTTAACATTGCAAATTTAAATTCCGGAAACGTTACTTTTGGCCACCGCACAATCAGTCCCGGACCCATAGTAATAAAGAACAGTGAAAGTTACTTTAAACTGCTTGAAGATAAGGGTAAAGTCATAGCCGACGGCTCAAAAAGAAAAGAATTAATATTCAGCCAGATAAAAAAACTTGAAGATAAAGTATGGAAGGGCAAATTCAAAGTTGTCATTGATGAAGATTTATTAAGAGATGTAGTAAACCTGGTTGAGATACCAAATGTTATCATGGGAAGTTTTCCCGGTGAATTCCTTTATATTCCAAAAGAACTGCTGATAGAAGCAATACAGCATCACCAGAGGTATTTTGCTGTGCTTGATAGTTCCGGAAATGTAAGCACCCACTTTATAATTGTGCAAAACGGGGTGAAGGATGAAGGCGGCGTAAAAAAAGGAAATGAGAGAGTGCTCAGGGCAAGATTGAGTGATGCAGCATATTTTTATGAGACAGACAGGAAGCATGATTTCACTTACTGGACCGATAAATTAAAAGGAGTAATTTTCTTTTCAGGTCTGGGAAGCATGTATGATAAAGCTAAAAGGCTGGAAAAAATAAGCGTGCATATTGCAGAATTACTAAAAGAGAGCAGCGGGATCAATAAAAATAAAGATAATGATTTATCTAAAAATCTCAGCAGGGCGAGCATGCTGTGTAAATGTGACCTTGTTACAAATATGGTGGTAGAATTTCCAACTCTACAGGGAATTGTAGGCAGACAGTATACCCTTGAGAGGGGCGAAAAAACTAAAGTGTCTGACGCTATGTTTGAACATTACCTTCCGAGATTTGCGGGTGATATTCTGCCCTCAAATGATATCGGGTTGATACTATCTATTGCTGATAAGATTGACACCATAACCGGAATGTTCTCGTCGGGTAAAATACCTTCTGGTTCAGAGGACCCTTTTGCATTGAGAAGAAAAGCTTCAGGTATTGTTCTTTCCATACTTAAAGGTAAATATGATTTTAATCTGGATAATTTAATTGATTGCAGCATGAAATTATTTAGCGGATATCCTGATTTTAAAAATAAAGAAGACCGGGGAATTGCGGGAGAAATTAGAGATTTCATTATAACAAGGTTTAAGTTTATGCTTGAAAAGGAAGAAAGAAGGCTTGATATTATGGATTCAATCCTGGGCCCAGGATGCAGTTCCATTCTTGATATTAACTTAAGATATAACGCCCTGGAGGAATTTATTAGAGTCGCAGAT
>CAZLME010000100.1:0-5482 GCA_964560595.1 uncultured Actinomycetota bacterium | reverse complement strand
AAGGCCAAGTGTATCCGCAAAGTCATATAGCTCCTTTAGTGCCGCCGGCTCATCCCCTGCAGAAACCGTATATACCACTCCGGCATCGTCTGCCATTTTTTTTAGCACTGTTCCAACGGTCACATCCGCTTCCACATTCAGGGTTACTATATGCTTTTTTGATGAAATGGCGTTTGATGCTATAAACGCACCTGCTTCAGGGCTGCCTGTTGCATCTATAACCATATCCACATCGCTAAGAATGAAAAGCACGGAAATATTATCTGCAATAATCAGCTTATTTTCCCTGATGAACCGGTTTAACGCTTCCTTTACCTCCACATCCGGATTATTATCTTTCAGGCTGATTTTAATTATATTACTATTCCCTAAATTTAATTCATGCTTGCTTTCAACAGCCACTATTTCACTATCATCTATTTCTAATTCTTTTAAAATACTTATAATCCTGGCGGCATCCCTGTTTATTACTGCAACAATCTGCATGCCATCCAGTTCCCTTATATGCGATATAAGGCCTCTCCCCATCTGGCCTACCCCTACTATGGCAATCTTTATGGATTTTTCGTCTTTTTGCAGACTCTTTAATTTTTTACCAAGTTTTAACATAAATACTTCTTAATTACCGTTTAAGATTTTGAAACACTAAAAAAATTATAAAGCACATAGAAATTTAGAAACTATTATATTATATCTAAATATATCTATAAACATTAATCTTCTTGTTTAAGAACCTTATTTTATTCAAATAACATTGACTCAAGCATGGTATTAAATAATTTACCAGAAAACTCTCTGTAATATACATCAGAAATTTTTATAAGCAAATAAAGCATGCTGTTTCTATTTATATAAATAATATCAACATCCCAGCCGCCTTCATTCTCCTCCAGATAGTGATAGCTTGTCTTATTGTAATTAATACCATTAATTCCTCCCATACTTTCCTCAGTTTCAACTTTCATGTTATCAGTTAAATCAAACACTTCCTTTAATATCTTATCGGAAAATTGAGAGTATTTTTCTTCGGATGGATAATATCCCTTCTTTAAAACCCTGGCACGAACAGCAGTATTTGTATTACCTGATAAGGGCTTAAAAATTACATCCAGGCCTCCGCTGATTTCTTTTTCCTCGCAATTCCAGTTGTCGGGATAAAGTATAGAAAATTTATATTCTTCATTTTCATATATATTGTTCTCATTAAAAGTGGCATCCGGAATATCTTTTTTTACCACTTTAAAATAGTAAGTACCTTCCAGAATCTCATTTTTATATACCTCGATTTTATAATCACCGACCGGCCATGATTCCTCATTGGTTATCGTAAACTTGATATAATCAGGCAAATAATAGTTTTTATCAATATTAAGCTCTTTCCCGCCAAGCAGCTCATCTTCGCCTTTATACCACTTTACACCTATAGTTTCACCGCTGATACGGTAATTTAATCCTACCGTGGTATAGATTACATCATCAGGATAAAAACTTTCAGTAATACTTGCAGGCTGATTTGACTCATCTATCTCGCGGGACAATATTACACCGGTTATTTCCATTACAGGTACTTCTATAATAAAACCGTCACTGCTTATTAACTGCCCATTATGATAAAAATCAACTCTATAATTTCCCGGTTTCCCTATGATACCTGCTTCATCATCCGGGGTCAGACAATATGAAAGGTAACCTTCCAAGTAACCTCTGCTATTTTTAGAAAATTTATCGGTAGATTCCGCAATTACTTCTCCTGTATCTTCATTTATCCATACAAACTTCCATGAATCCTGAGCTTGTATTCCTGACATTTCTATTACTGCAAAAATCTTTACTGCATCAATATCAAAACTATTCTTAATTTCAACAGGTGCAAAAGTAATCATATCTATTTCCCCACATACTGTTAACTCGCCAAAACTAAGCTTGTGTATACAGGAAGAGCAGATAAAAACAGGTGACAGCAAAATAACAAAGACAAGTAGATATGCCAGTATTTTTAATAATATCCTATTTTTCATTTTTAATTTTTTATTTTAAGATTTTTTTTAAAAATTGATACATTAATAATATTTAGTTAATTTTTAAACAATTTTTGCTAAAATCTAATAGAGCTGTCCCTTATTGGGCACCACACAGATTATACTCATTCCGTTTTCTCCGGCCTGAAATTGGTGCAGTTCGGAGGGTACTACATAAATAAAATCATCTTTTTCAATCTCAATCTTCTATTCATTTTTTAAGATAAAACCTCCGCCGCTTATAATATATACCTCGTGTTCCCAATCGTGCTGATGCCTGAGAGTGTATCCGCCGGGACTTATTTCAAAAAGTCTCATCGCAAAAGTTGGCGTTCCATCCTTTGCCGTTAGCATCGGGTAAGATTTAACACCGCTTGATTTATCATCTTCCATAATGATGGGATTAAACTCTTTTTTCTTTTTTATTATCATTTATGCTCCTTTTGTAATTCTTGCCAATATTAGAATTTTAAAAATAAAAGAATAGAACTTCCATTAGATTTTATAATTTAATGGATTAAAAAACTATTGAAATATTTAATTTAATGCTACAATTTTTTGAACTAAATTAAAAAATCATTTGAAAATAGCCATGGCATGAGATTATGGAAAGCAGGAGTATTAAATGAATTAGGGAGAAAATATAAGTTAAAAAACTGGTTAGAGACATCGGAACTGTTCAATAGATCCGGAAAACTGATAATAGATATCTGTAAATCTGCCATGAAAAGAGACAAAAAAGCTATCTCTGATCTACTTTTAAAAGTAGCATGTATTGAGGAGAAGGCTTATCAACTTGTTAAGTCGTTGTAGTAGTAATTTTTATTGTTTCTATTAAACTATTTCAACTGATAAAGTATATCCTCCAACTTAACCTCTGCATATGCTATACTGGTATCAGCCGCACCGTAATATATCTTAACCTTACCTTCTTCACCTTCTTCATATATAACACCGCAAGTAAAGACAACACCGCCAAAGAAACCATTAAGCTCATAATCCATTTCAGGCTTAATTACCGGTTCTTCACTTCTGGCTATTATTTCCCAGGGCTTTTCAACATCCAGGAGTACCGCTCCAAGACAGTACCGGTTAGTCTCTGATACACCGTGATAAATCTCCATCCAGCCTTCCTTTATCCTAAAGGGAACGGCGCCGCTGCCTATCTTTGAACTATCCCAGTATCCTTCCCTGGTACCCATAAGTCTCATATGGTTACCCCAACACATAAGGTCAGGTGAACAGGATACCCACATATCGTTTACACCAAATTCATTAGATACTGGGCGGCTAAGGGCATAATACTTATCCTTTATCTTTTCAGGAAAGATTGCTACATCCTTATTATCAGGCATAAAAATTACACCGTGTCTTGTAAATGTTTTAAAGTCAGCTGTAGACGCAAGACAGACAGTTATCCCCGTTATATCCGATACTGCGCTGTAACTTATATAATACCTTCCGTTAATATAAGTTATTCTTGGGTCTTCCAGACCAAACCTTTCGTATTTATTTCCCGGAAATAGAGCAGGCTCTTTATCTATATCAAAATCAATGCCGTTTTTACTCCTTGCAATCCTTAAATGAGAAATTGATGTAAGATAATCACCGGAGGTTGTCCTTAAAAATCTGGGGTCAGAAAAATCAACGGAAGAATCATTTTTATTAAATTTCTTTACCGAAATATTACCTGTTTTTAAATCAAGCACGGGTACGGGTATCTCCCTATTATTGCTGACCGGTTTTTCGGCAACTCTCATAAGAAGTATAACCTCACCGTTAAACCCTGTAACACCGCAATTAAAAACACCTGCTACTCTAAAATCCGGCCTTGACGGTTTTACATCTGCCGGCTTTATTATCGGATTTTTTTTTGACCTGGATATTCTCATATAATTATAAGGCTATTTAATAAAGCAGGATTTATAAAAAATATATCAAAATACTTTTATATAATAATCAGTCACAGACTAACTTTTGAGAAATTCCCTTAATGCTTTGTTTCTTTTCGCACTTCGTAATTTATTAAGAGTTTTAAATTCTATTTGTCTGATTCTTTCTCTGGTAACACCGAATTCTCTTCCAACTTCTTCCAATGTTCTTGGTTGACCGTCATTTATACCAAATCTTAGTTCTAGAATTTTTCTTTCTCTATAATCCAGAGTATTAAGAGTTTCTTTTAGCTTATCCTGCAACATTTTAAAAGATGCTGCATCTGAAGGCGCTTCAACTTCCGAATCCTCTATGAAGTCTCCCAGATGGCTGTCCTCTTCTTCTCCAATCGGGGTTTCAAATGAAATAGGATGCTGGCTTATTTTGATTATTTCTCTTACCTTGCCGGGAGTAAAATCTATTTTCTTTGATATCTCTTCAGGTAAAGGATTTCTACCAAGTTCCTGAAGCAGTTGTCTTTGAGCTCTGACTAATTTATTAATGTTCTCTATCATATGAACCGGTATTCTGATAGTCCTGGCCTGATCAGCCATAGCTCTTGTGATAGCCTGTCTTATCCACCAGGTTGCATATGTGGAAAATTTAAAACCTTTTCTGTAATCAAATTTTTCTACTGCTCTTATAAGTCCAAGATTGCCTTCCTGTATAAGATCTAGAAATAGCATGCCTCTTACAATATACCTTTTGGCTATACTTACCACCAGCCTCAGGTTTGCCTCTACCATTAACTGCCTTGCTGTTATATCCCCTGCTTCAATTCTCTTTGCCAGCTGCACTTCTTCATAACCGGATAGCAACCTTATCTTTCCGATCTCCTTAAAATACATTCTAACAGGATCATCTACGGAAGATTTAAATGAAAAATCCGGTTTATCTTTTAATAGAGCTTCGTCTTCTTTACTATCTTGAATTCCAGTATCTGTATTTTTATCTTCCTCGCCGACAATATCTATTCCCAGATTTTCTATAACATCAAAGATATTCTCAACCTGATCTCTGGATAACTCTATATCTGAAAGTGTTTCAGTTATTTCTTCCAATGTAAGCAAGCCTTCTACTTTACCTTTGTTAATCAATATCCTTATTTCTTCTATCTTAAACTCTGACCCTCTTTTAATTTTAATCACCCTGATCCTTACAAACAACGTATATTTTTTAATCTTTGCTAAATGGAAACTATAAAGATTTACGACACGGAACTTTGGTCAAAACAATAAGCAGTACCTTATCCTTACTTAGGTATCCTAAAACTTATCTGGACTTTCTTCTTATTTTTTTTAACTTATAATTTAAATCGTCTTTGGGTGTATTACGGTAATTGCCGCTTCTTGTATTTCCGCCAAAACTTCTATTCTTCTGGGGTTTGGCTTCATTTACCACAATAGCTCTATCTTTAAAACTACTCTGATCAAGTTTTTCTATAGCTCTGGCTGCTTCTTCCGGGGTTTCCATCTCCACAAATCCAAAACCTTTTGACTTGCCATCAAGACTTCTAATTACTTTTGCATAGA
>CAZLME010000099.1:0-5592 GCA_964560595.1 uncultured Actinomycetota bacterium | reverse complement strand
ATTCCTCTTAAGAGCACTGTAAAAGACCGCAAAATAAACTCCGAAAATTTAATAATAAATTCAGGATTGGATTACACCATCTTAAGGCCTTCCATGATTTATGGCTCCGGAGATGACAATAATTTTTCTAAAATGATTGAATTTATAAAAAAGAGAGGATTTTTTGTAACTTTTGGAAGCGGGGATAATTTAATCCAGCCTGTATATATCAAAGACGTGGCCGGTGCCATTGCATCTATCCTGGATAATAAAAAAACTTACAAAAAAATTTACAATATAGCCGGCAGGGATCCGGTAAAGTATAACCGGATGCTGGAAATAGTTAAATGTAAATTAAAAAGACGGTTTAATATAATAAGGGTTCCCTTAGGCGCGGCCGGGCTTCTTGTTACTATTTATGCGGCTATCTTCAAAAATCCTTCCCTTACACCTGACCAGATAGAAAGGATGGGAATAGATAAAGCATATTCCTATGAAGAAGCCGCCCGCGATTTTAATTTCTCTCCCATAAATTTTGAAGAAGGTATAGAAAGATTGATAAAAGAATTGGAGTAATTGGTCCCTTGTAATAAACATAAGCAATTAATATGATAGTGATTGGCAAGTAGTTAATACAACCCACATGAGCCGGGGGTCTTCTTATCTTACGCCTCTGCCTGTAATTGCAGCTTTGATCGTAACCAGAAATATCTTTAAGTCCAGCCATATTGAAGCATCTTCTATATACAACCGGTCATACATGACTTTATCGGGTATTGAAAGATCATCTCTCCCATTTATCTGTGCGAGCCCGGTTACCCCCGGCTTTACTCTATCCACACCTTTTTCCTTGCGCAGTCTTATAAGTAAATCCTGATTATACAGTGCCGGTCTTGGACCGACAAAACTCATATCGCCCTTTAATATATTTATAAGCTGGGGGAATTCATCAATACTCGACCTTCTTAAAAACTTTCCCACTCCGGTATTTAATTGGCTATTGTCTCTCAACTCATCGGTCGGGATATCAGGTGTGCCTTTCTTCATGGTCCTGAATTTAAAAATGGTAAAATACCTGCTGTTTATACCGACCCTTTTTTGTTTAAACAATATACTCCCGGGAGAATCAATTTTGATAACTAAGGGAATAATAATCCAGAAAGGGATAAAAAGTATCATTAAAATAACCGATATTGCAACATCAAGAATTCTTTTTACGATTCTGTAAAACATAGGCTGTTAAAATTTGCTTTGTGCTATTCATATAATCTTGGCCACATTTTATTTTCATCAAAACCAGAGACAATCTTTTTTAAATCCTTAAACAGATTCTTATAGTCATCAATCTGGATCTCTTTTTCTATATTAAACAATATGTTGATTATCTCATCTTTATTAAAGTTATTTACTTTATCATTATTTTTGGCTTCAAATATATGTTTATATTCCGTTACTGTCAGTTTTTCGTCTTCACTTGTGAGTTCCTCATCCATTTTTTCACCATCCCTGGGGCCTGTGTATTTTATTTCAATATCTTTACCGGGCTCCATTCCATAAATCCTTATCATATTTTTAGCAAGGTCCACTATATTTATAGGTTCCCCCATATCCAGAACAAATATTTCTCCGCCTTCCCCCATTATGCAGGCTTGTATGACCAGTTGAGAAGCTTCGGGTATGGTCATAAAATATCTTTTCATATCCGGGTGAGTAACTCTTACGGGACCACCCGACTGTATCTGTTCTTTAAAAAGAGGAACTACGCTGCCCATACTCCCCAGGACATTACCGAACCTTACAATAATAAATCTGGTATCTTTAACCCGTGATAAAGACTGTAAATATTTTTCGGATAGTAATTTTGATATCCCCATCACGTTTCTTGGTTTCACTGCTTTATCAGTAGAAAGCATTACAAACCTTTTGACCCCGAATTCTATGGAAAGTTTTGCGAGTATTTTAGTACCGAGATAGTTGTTTAAAATTGCAGCTTTTGGATTGAGCTGCATCAATGGTACATGTTTATATGCAGCGGTATGAAACAATATATCAGGTTTAAATTTTTTAAATACGCTCCTTAAGGCCTGCTTATCTCTTATGTCAATTACCATGGGAACTGTCGAAATAAAAGCAAATTTATTACTAAGCTCTTCCAGTATCAAAAATAAATTATTTTCTGAGTGATCTACAAGTATTATTTTTTTCGGCTTAAATCTTATTACCTGTCTGCATATCTCGGAGCCTATAGAGCCTCCTGCTCCAGTGACCATCATGACCTTATCTTTTATCTCTGATACAATTTCAGGTATTTTTATATTTATAACCTCTCTCCCTAAAATATCCTCAATTTCTATATCCCTGACCTGATAAAGATAGACTTTTCCGTCAATTACCTCATACAGGCTGGGCAAAGTCTTACAGTTTACGCCAAGCTCTCTGGCTCTAACCGCAACTTCTTTTCTTATACTGCCGGATGCGGATGGCATGGCTATTATCACCTCTTCAACAGAGTGATCCTTGATTATTTTTTCCATTTTAGATATAGGCGCGAGGATACTGATCCCGTGGATTTTATTTTTTATTTTTGAGTAGTCATCATCCAGAAATCCGACTGGCATATATTCACTGTTCTTCTGCCTTATCATTTCACGGACTATCATTTCTCCGGCATCACCTGCTCCGACAATTAGCACCCTTTTCTTTCTTTTACCAGCACTGCCAAGTCTTAATTCATTAAAGAACCTCTCGGAAAATTTCGATACTACTATGAGGGCGAGAGTTAAAAGGTAGTCAATGATAAATATACTTCTGGGGAAAAAGGGGAAAGAAAAATTTATATTAATTCTAAAAAACGATATGGGGGCACTCATAATATAAAAAATAACTGCCAGAACTACCGAACCAAGAGTGACAGCTTCAACTATGGCTGTCATATCTTTTAACGAGGCATATTTCCAGACTCTTCTGTAGGTTCCAAACAGCCATAGCATTAGAATCTTTACTGCAATTACAATAACCACATACCATATCATGAAATTGGCATATAGTGAAAAAAGACCGGCGCTGTCTTCAAAGCCTATCTGTCCCCTTAAAAAAAAGGAGATTATAAATGATGAAAAAATTATTAAGACATCAAATAGAACCTGCCCTGTTATTTTTAAGACTGATCTTTTTTTCATTGGCCCATTTTAAAACTAAAGAATAATGATATAAAACTATCGCATTATATCACTGTAGTCTTTTCCTACCATTAACATTAAATCTGCATCTGTTTTATAAAAACTCCATGTTTTATTATATTCATAAACCTCTAAATTATCAAAAGCCAGCGCCAGCTGTTCGGCTTTTTCTCTGCACCCTTTATTATATATAATGACACTCTTTCCGAAATCAAAATTCTCCGCATTTGACAGGGCATATATTCTAAAGCCATAACCCTTAACATAATCTTCAATTTTACCCGCGGCGCCAGTCATGCCGTTTCCATTAAATATCTTTACCGTTGTTCTCCTGGCGATAGCCCTGTCTACAACATCGCCCACATCTACATTAACCTCAAGAGGTATTACTCCCTTTTCTGAAAACCAGGCGACTCTCTCATGTACCATATCATACTGCAGTATATATCTCCCTGGTTTATCAGGCGCCTTTATCTTTACATCGACCTTAGCCTGTTCTGCATAAGAAATATCATAATCAAGAAGCCCTCTGTCACCGTCCCATTCAATGACTTCTCTTGTGTCTCTGTCAATCCAGTGTGTTCCCAGGGCCATTCTTTCACTTCCGGAAGGCTCCCAGGTTAAAAAACCGCTGTTTCTTACTTTAACCGTAACTTCAAACTCCTGGCCTGGCTCAACATAATTTGGGGTTCCGCCGTCGTCATAATATTCAGCGCTATAAGAAATATCAACCGATACGAATTTTTCCAGAGGTGGGACTCCCTGATAGGAGAACCAGGTCACACCTTCCTGTACAAGATCTATCTGTAAAATATATTCGCCGGCTTTGGAAGGAGATATTACAGTCAGGTCAAATACCTCCTCATCATCAACATTAACCCCGTCCTGGGATATCATGCTTCTCTTACCGTCAAAAACAACTGTTTCTCTGGTGTTAAAATCTATCCAGTGATACCCGAGATAAACAGGATTATCTCCGTTCCTGTTCCACTCAAGCGCGCCCGTGTTTTTAACCTTAATTTTAAATTTATACTTTGTGTTCTGTGTCATTGAATCCACTATTTCATCAACGTCCGTATATTCCGCATTATATCTGCCTGCCGGTTCCCCATTTATAATCCTCTGCCACATAGCCTGTGCCTCTTCAATATCCGGAATTTGAACGCTTACAGTCTCATCCTTTATCCAGTCCGAATAGGAAGGAATTATGACAGTCTCAAAATTTTCAGAATTAAAAGACAGGAGAGCTTTTGAATATCTTAGAATAGTCAGAATATCAAGGTCTGTCCTTGTATTGTCTACAAGGATATTAAAATAATATGGTACGCTGGATAAATATTTGGTGTTTAGCTTCTGTTTTATTAATTCTTTAATCAGCTGCTGCTGTCTCTGAATCCTGCCGATGTCTCCCAGCTCTGTGGATCTGCTTCTGGTATATGCCAGAGCCTGCTCTCCGGTAAGATGATGATTGCCGGCAGAAAAATTAGCGCCGCTTTTAGTGTCAATTATTGGTCTGTCAATAGTAATATCTATACCACCCATCGCATCTATTAATTCAACGAACCCGTCAAAATCAACCGCTATATAATGATTTATTTCCGCACCTAAAAAAGAGCTTACTGTTTTTATCATCAATTCTTCCTTTCCGTAAGCATAAGCGGCATTTATTTTATCTTCACCATAACCTGGTATTTCAACCAGGCAATCCCTGGGAATTGACAGAAGGGTAGCGGTATTTCTTTCAGGATTTAAATGAACCAGCATTATGATATCCGCTCTACCCACGTCACTCTCAACGTCCCTTGTATCCCGGCCCAGCACAAGAATCGTAACCGGTTCCTCCGGCGATTCTATGGGAGCAAGCATGTTCTTGATCTCTGCAGTGGTGCCTGAGTTTATAGTTTTATTTATTGATTTAACATATAGATAGAAACCGCCTGCACCTGCAGAGCCGATAAAAATAATGGAAGCCAGCACTATTATTATTACTCTTATATATAAAGGTAATTTTTTAAAGCTTCTTTTTGCTTTTTCATTTTTTATATTCGCTTCCGGTTTGTTTTTGTTTTGTAATTTATCTTTATTTTCTATCTTATCTTTATCTCTTTTCATCTGTACCAATTCGATTAATAAACTTTTAATAATACCAGATACAGCTTATTTTTCCAGTTTATTTTACTGTTCTGATATCCGCACCCAGTAAACGCAGTTTTTCTTCAAAATTCTCATAACCTCTTCTAATATGATATATATCACTTACCTCTGTGGATCCTTCGGCTGCAAGCCCCGCAAGTACTACTGCTGCACCCGCGCGAAGATCAAATGACCTTACGGGTGCTCCTGATAATTTCTCTACTCCTTTTATAACAGCAAGATGGCCGTCAATTTTTATATTGGCCCCCATACTGTTCAAATCATCCACATACAAAAACCT
>CAZLME010000098.1:0-5615 GCA_964560595.1 uncultured Actinomycetota bacterium | reverse complement strand
CAGGATAAAGAATAATCAGCTATTTCTCTATAATATGCATATATCACCTTACAGCAGCAGCAGGGTCCAGGATATAGATCCCACCAGGACAAGAAAATTACTTATGCATAATAAGGAAATCACAAGGATAGCGGGAAAGTTAACAGACAGAAGTCTTACCCTGGTCCCGCTTAAAGTATATTTTAAAAAAAACAGAGTAAAGGTTGAACTGGCCCTGGCTAAAGGCAAGGTAAAAAGAGATAAGCGCCGGGATATACAGGAAAGAGAACAGGAAATCGAAATAAAAAGGGCTTTGAAAAAGTATTAGTTTTAGTATACAATATGCTCGCTTGAATCTATTAATCAATAGTCCATCGTCTATAGTACTGCGTGAAATAAAGAGGGGGCGATCTGGATTCGACGGGGATAGGTTGAGCTTAAATTGCAGGTCGAGTATCAGAACTCGTAAATAACTGAACTAAACACAAACGCTAATAATAACGAATTAGCATTAGCAGCCTAATTTAAAGCTGCTACGTCTACGAAAAGTTTCCTGTGCTTTTCGATAGGCGCCGGTTAGCAGGATACTCTGGTATAATTTGTCTGCAGCAGTATCGGAGGAAATTTTATGCGGACTGGCTTTTTTAATCGTGTCCATGCGAGTAAAAAAGTAAGATTAAAATATGGAATAAGCTTGTAGATATTTAAGTGTCAATATCTTCGGACGCGGGTTCGATTCCCGCCGCCTCCACCATGTAATGAGTAAATCTGCATCTAAATTCATCTTTTTATAATAAATTTTAAATTTCATATAATGGTGTTATAATTTTATCAATTAAATATAATCACCTGATTTAAGATAAAAAAATATTCATCTTAAAGGAGGGTACCAATGAAATATTTTCCCTTCATTCTTATAATCATAATCATTGCAGCGCTTCCTTGTAATGCTTGCAATGTAAAATCAGAAGCTACAGTAGTTGAACATCAGCAAAGCATTGCCGACTCTACCGATACCAGTACCCAAACTACTGGACTAAAAGACACAGATATTCCCGATGTAGATTTGCTATCTGCTAAAGATATTGAGTATCTTGGTGCTTTCAGGCTGCCGGGTGATGGTGAACGGCCTGATACTTTTGCTTATGGAGGAGGTGCTATTACCTTTAACCCTGACGGAGACCCGGATAGTGAAAATGACGGTTTTACAGGATCTCTTTTTGTAATGGGACATCCCAGGCTTCCCTATGGAGAACTGCCTGACGGGAATAAAGTTGCAGAAGTTTCTATTCCAGCTCCAGTAATTGCTGACTCAATAGACTCCCTTAATACTGCAAGTTTTATTCAGGAATTTTCAAATATCGCAGAAGGTTTTTTCACTTCTTTAGATGAACTGCCAAGAACTGCAATGCAATACTTTGAATATCCTGGCGGTGCTGCAAGTATTCATCTTTCCTGGGGTGCACATTTTCAAGAAGAGCCAATAACTCAGATTCCCTCTCATGCAAGCTTTAGCCCGGACCTTTCAAATCCAGATTTACATGGTACATGGTATATTGGTAACCAGTCACCCTACAGTGTGAATAATTATCTTCTAGACATCCCGATATCCTGGGCTGATGATTATCTTGATGGATTTTATCTTGCAACAGGACGTTTTCGTGACGGTGGCTGGTCAGGTATGGGTCCTGCTCTTTTTGCATATAGTCCATGGGTTGTTGAAAATGGTTCTTTACCAGAAGATGGAGCCCACCTTAAAGAAAAAACACTTTTATTGTATGAAAATACCTTAAATAATGAAAATATAGAGAATTGCATTAATAATTATCAACATCCTGATGAATGGGAAGGAGCAGCATGGATTACTACTAGGTCAGGAAAAGCTGCAGTACTGTTTGCCGGGACCAAAGGAACAGGTGATAAATACTGGTATGGATTTTTAAATCCTGACAATCCGCAGGAACCATGTATTGAAGAGGAGATGCTCGGACAGTTTACTCTTTGCAGGCAATCTGATGGTAGTCCCTGCTCAGAGGAAGATCTGAATGAATGTGTTGGCCACACCTCTGAACGTGGCTGGTGGAGCTCATCATTTTCTGCACAATTTCTTTTATATGACCCGGCTGAACTAACCCGTGTTGCTGCCGGACAAATGCAACCATGGGAGCCTCAACCATACGAAAACATTGCTATTGACTCTAATCTTTTTCTAAATCCTTCAGGTATAGAACAGGATATGCTTGGAACAGACACGCAGCGCAGGTATAGAATAGGCGATATCACTTTTGACAGAACAAATGCTATTCTTTATGTCCTTGAGCTTTTTGCAGATGGTGCAAAACCGGTGGTACATGCTTGGAAAATGGACTAACCCTAAAATTGAAATAACGCAATACCAAGAAATATACCATAATTATTTTAAGTATCATAAATAATTAGGGAAAGGAATATTATATGAGAAGACCATATGTTTCTAAAAGACTGTTTCTTCTCTTATCAGTAGTTTTTTTAATACTGGCTTCAATTTTAATATTTTCAGCAGGCTGTAATCAGACAGGGGCAAATATATCTGAAAAAATTTCAGACAAGGAAGAAAAAAATGCTGAAAAAGAAACAGATAAACAAACAGGTTCGGGTTTCCCCGAAGGTTTTCCTGAATCAGTTCCTGTATACCCGGGTGCAGATATAGTTGAATCAGTAAAAAATGAAGTAGACGGGAAAATGACTTATAAGATTGTACTACAGTGTAAAGGTGATATAGAAAAGTTATCAGACTGGTACAGGCAATCCCTAGAAAAAGGATGGAGTGTCGGTTCTGTATCCGAAGGTGACATGGGCGACTGGTCAGAGTTTTATGCTGAAGCTCAAAATGGAAGCAACTTTCTGATAGTATATCTATATCAGGAAGAGGGAAGTGACGACCTATCGATTGATTTAACTGTACGTGATCTGGCTGAAGGAGAGGCTGTAGCTGAAAATACACAACGGGAGGCCGCAGAAGATCAGGAGGGCAATATTACAGAAGAATCAACTGAAGGCTATTCACAAAGTTATTCGGGTGCACTTGAAGATGCCAGTATTGCATTTGTATGTGCTTCTGTTGGTTCTGCCTGGAACATAGGTGAGCATTTCACCCAGTTAAATATAAAAGTCTATGATGAATACCAGTTTGATAAAGGATACAGGATACAGGATATACTTGATTCTGAAAAACCCGATATAATGATAATTAAAGAATGTGCTGCATATTTTCCTCCTGATTATCAGGGATCTACAATGTCTGCATACCAGGACTTAATTAGGGACTGGGTAAATCTGTGCAGGGGACAGGGAGTTATTCCGGTTTTAACGACAGTTGTCCCTATAGACCCTAATACAAATGAAGGACAACCACAGCTTAATGCAATACTTGAATTCAATGACTGGATAAAACAGTACTGCAGTGATGAAGACATATCTGTGCTTGACCTTGAAGCGGCTTTGCATATAAGCAACACAAACAGGGCATTAGATCCAGTATATGATTCGGGTGACGGATTGCATCCAAATGAAATTGCATACACAGAAAAACTGGATAATATTTTAATTCCTGCTCTTGAAAGAGCTCTTGAGATTGGGTATTAGTTAAAGGAAACTTCAAGGCTTAGATTTGACAGTAGGGTAGAAACCAAGAAATCTTTTAAAGTAATTTGATATAGGTTTTAAATAATTTTTATTGTATTAAATATTTTGAAGTATAGTTAGATGCAATTAACCTCTCGCAGATAAAATCATGACCAAGGAGTTTAAAATGAAAAAGAAACATCTTTACCTAATTTTTTCAGTAATTTCCATAATCAGTATTAATTATGCCAGTTTTAATTCTGTTACAATATAACTCTTTCTGGCCAGGGTTCTAAACTCGAAGTCCCCCATAATTTATTAATGTAATCTATTGAGAATAAATCTTCAAACGCATGTAACCAGAAAATACCTTTGTCGGAAAGAATGACTTCATCTCCATCATCCATCTTTATCAGGCCTAAAAGGGAAAATATTTTTATGTATTTTCCATAGACTTCATCAAATTTCTTTCCAAATCTTTTTTCAAAATCGCTTCTTTTAAACCTGGTCTCATAGATTCTCCAGTAAAACCACCATGCCATCTGCATTTTTTCCGGGATATCCAGTGATAAGGCAGTTGCCATCTTTCCACTTTTAAGTCTGTTTATATATTCAGTGACATTAAAAGTATTGAGGTAGAAAACATCTTTTAAATAAGAACCTCCGCTTGCCCCAAGGCCAAAATAAAGAGGCACTGTAACAGAACAATATTTCGGGACCCCTTCTTTGGTAAAAGCCCAGACAGAGGTTCTTTCATACTTTTCAGCATAAAATATATTTTCAAGGATACCAAGCATTTTTTTTCTCTTAAAAATATCCAATATACCGCCATTGTTTTCCCTGGTTTTCTTCCACATTTCAGTATAGGGAAATAAAAAGAGAGGATACGCTGCTACCTGATCTACACCCATCCTGGCTAGTTCATAACCGGCTTTCTCTAACTCATTATAAGTCTGGCAGGGTAAAGCAAAAATGAAGTCCACATTAAAACATTTAAATCCTTTATTTACTGCTCTTTCAATTGCTTCCTTTACATTTTTTGTATTATATGGCCTTTTAAGAAACTGCAGGTATTTATCTTCAAGGGCTTCCACTCCGGTGCTCAAATGTTCTATGCCAAAAGACTTTATGGTATTAAGATTATCTAAGCTTAAGTCATTGGGATGGCTCTCCATATGTATGTCGCACTGCATATTAAAATTCTTATAGACATGTTCCAGGATCTCATAAAGACCGTTGTGAAGGATGGTTGTGGGCGTTCCACCGCCGATGTAAAATGAAGTGACTGGCTTGCCTCCAAAAAGGTTTTTATAAAAATCAATTTCTTTCTTAACAGCTTCTACATACAGTTTTGCTGTCTCAGGTTTATATATCTCTTTATTGTAAGGGCAATAGGGGCAGATTTGCCTGCAGAAAGGAATATGAAGGTATAGCCCGGATTCTTTTATATCATAGAACTTTTCTTCAAGACTCTTAAGTGAAGAAACTTTATTGCTCAGTACTGCATTATCTGCTCCGGTAAACAATTTCCAGATTTTATTTCTAAAAAAATTTATAGACGACATATCAATATTAATTTATTTTTATAAAAATCTAATGAGGTACAATTATTTCTCCAGGCATGAGAATTGTTACTAGTAGAAATATAATTGAACCAGAAACTGTGACTTTTATATCAAAGCCTTTCAATTTAAAATTTTTTCTATATCTTAATACCTGCATTAATTAATTTACCATTACTTAAGTCATACACTGATTTGCAGAGCGGAGCAACCGCTGAATATCCCAATGCGTTTAGAGAGTTGACGAATTCATCGCAAATAGATTCTTCAGAATGAATAATAAAAACTTTATCTGGTTTTTTGCTAAAACTATTGATCCACTTTAAAAGTCCGTTTTTGTCTGCATGAGCAGACAAACCTGTAAAATTATAAATGGTTGCTAAAACTGCAATTTCATCTCCAAAAATTGTCCCTTTCTTTAAACCGTCAAGCAACAGCCTTCCCAATGTTCCACTGGCCTGAAAGCCGACA
>CAZLME010000097.1:0-5664 GCA_964560595.1 uncultured Actinomycetota bacterium | reverse complement strand
TTAATGAGCAAAATCCGCAAATTGGAATCTACAACAAAAACACCGTCGCCGATAACCAACCTAAAATATCTGCCACCTAAATCTCTCCTAATAAAATCCTCTAATATCATATCCGGTTTTATTTTTAAACCATTAACCGCTTTTTTAAATGCAATCTCGTTTGCTTTTGTTATTGATAAGCGGTCAATTTTTTCAGGAGGTATTTTCACCACAGACCAGCACAAACAATTCCTGATTATTTTTTTAAATATGGATTTTCTTTTATATCCGGTCAGTTTTTTAGAATCGTCTATATCTTCTATCATTAGTTTCTTTTTATCAAGTATAACTGCCGCTACTACAAGAGGACCAGCAAGCGAGCCCCTGCCCGTTTCATCCACGCCGGCTATTTTTTCATAACCTTCAATGTACAGGTCATTTTCATATCTGCATAGATCCAAAAGTCTTTTTGTTTCCCTGAGTTCCATTTTCTTAAAAAATTACCATCTGGATGGCGGCCAGTAAATTATAAGAAATTCTCCAAAAATATCTTCTTCAGAAATTGTTCCAAAAAATCTGCTGTCAAAACTATTATTACGATTATCGCCCATTACAAAAACTTCATTCTTTCCTACAATTACTGTTTGATTTAGATAAGATATGTTTTGATCAGCCGGTAAATAATTTTCAATATTTTTTTCGCCGTTTATAAAAATTTCACCCTCGGTTGTCAGAGTGATTTCATCTCCCTCAACTGCGACAGCTCTTTTTACCAGATCTTTTTCTTCCACTGGTGAATGAAATGCTACAATGTCTCCTCTCTCAACATTACCAAATTTATATGCAAGCTTATTAACTATAACTTTATCGCCTACTTTCAAACTTGGTTCCATTGAAGGAGTGGGGACAATGAAAGGTTCAAATATAAAAACTCTGATTAAAACAGCAGATATTACAGCAACAAATATAATGAGGATATAAATTAAAAGCTCTCTAAAAATCCTTTTAGTTCTTTTATTATCATCTTCTTTATTTTCAATAGGCATTAATATAAAAAATATGCGTTCATTTATTTAAATTTAACTTTTGATTTTTTCCCGATTTTACTTCTAAGATAATACAATTTAGCTCTTCTTACCAGTCCTTCTCCAACTCTTTCAATAGATTGTATTACCGGGGAATTTACAGGAAAAGTTCTTTCAACCCCAACATTATTAAAAGAAATTTTTCTCACCGTAAAAGTTTTATTTATTCCGGAACCCTTAATTCTTGTTACTACCCCTTCAAGAACCTGGGTCCTATCTTTATTTTCTTCACTGATTTTAATTTTAACTTTTACTTTATCACCCGGCTTAAACTGAGGAATATCCGATCTTATATATTTACTTTCTATTTTATCTAATTTATTCATTTTATTCTCCAACCTGCTATTCTTACACTAATAAAAACCAAACAAATATAATTAATTTAACTGTCTTTGTCAAATAAATCAGGCCTTTTTATCCATGTAATTTTTTCTGATTTTTCTTTTCTCCATTTTTGGATACACTTATGATTTCCGCTTAATAGAATCTCGGGAACTGCCATCCCTTTAAAAACAGGTGGTCTTGTATACTGTGGATAATCAAGAAGATTTTTTTCAAAGGATTCAGTTTTTAAAGATTCTTTCTTTCCTACAACTCCAGGCAGCAATCTAACGACTCCATCTATTATAACCATGGCCGGAATCTCTCCCCCGGTAAGGATGTAATCACCTATGGAAATTTCAAAATCTACCAGTAAATCTATAACTCTTTGATCTACACCTTCATATCTTCCGCAGATAAGTATCATGTTTTCAATTTTTGACAAATATTTTAACTTACCCTGTCCGAGTTTTTCGCCGCACGGAGAAAGAAGTATGACTTTTTGTTTTTCTTTTGCTTTAATCTTATTCTTTTTTTTAATAAAGGTAACAGCATTATCTATTGGTTCCGGTATCAGTATCATACCCGGACCTCCGCCGTAAGGTCTATCATCGACTCTGTCCTGCTTTATATTGGAAAAATCTCTTAAGTTATATATATTAAGCTGGCAGATATTTTTTTTAAAAGCTTCTTTTATAACCCCAAAATCAACAATGTTATCAAATATCCCGGGGAAAATAGTAATAACATCTATAATCAGCATTTTTAAAATAATAAAATATAAAAGAAAATAATAGTTTAAAGAATTTTAAATATATTCCGGGATTTTTTTTAATGTTACCTTCCTGCATTTTAAATCTATATCTTCAATATAGTCACCGATAGACGGAATATATAAAATATTATTTTTAATATTACCGGTGATGTAGTCTTTGTTTTCTATTTCCACTGCTAAATTATCGTTAGCAGCAAATTTTTCTACATCTTTTACCTTTCCGATAAAAATGCACTCTTTTGTATAAACACTACAACCAATTATATCATCTGACCAGTACTGGTTTTCTTTAAGTAAAGGACTGTTTCTTATATCCCGGTAGACATTTATACCTTTAAAACTTTCGGCATGATTTTTATTATCAATACCCTTAAATTTAATTATCAGAAAGTTTGCAGCTTTTTTTGTTTTTTGATGTTTTATATTTTCAACTTCTGCTTTCTGGGTACACTTTTCATCGAAAAAGAGTATAGTACCCCTCTTAATAGTACTGGGATAATCTGTAAGCAGAGCCATAATTACTTCTCCTTTTACTCCATGCGGCTTACTGATTATCCCAATTAATCTTGCATCCACGTCTATTTCTGACATTTACCAGTACTTATTTATAATAAGTCTATCTATATATTTATATATTAAATTATCAATCCATAATTTTTACAATCGATGATTTTCCCCTTTTAGCAGATGCAGCTCTCATAATTACCCTGAGGGCGTTTGCGGTTCTTCCCTTTTTTCCGATTACTTTTCCCAGATCATCTTCCGCTACTTTTAACTTGAAAATCACTGTTTTTTCATCTTCCTCCTCTTCTGTAATTTCTACATTATCCGGGCTGTCAACCAGCTCTTTTACCATGTACTCTAGTAGTTCTTTCACTGTTTACCTCCAGTTTATTTTGTATTGGCTACTTCTTTAATTCAATCTTATTAAAAAGTTTCTGAACTGTATTTGTAGGTTTTGCACCCTTCTTAATCCAATCAAGAGCTTTATCCCTGTCAACTTCTATTCTGGACGGATCACTTTTAGGATCATAGATACCTATTTTTTCAATGAACTTCCCGTCTCTGGGTGATCTGATATCTGCAACTACAATTCTATAAAAGGGTTGTTTTTTCGACCCCATTCTTGTCAACCTTATCTTTACACTCAATCCATAACCTCCAATAATTAATATAGATAGCTTTATGTTTTCATAATTATATATTTTTCTATAAAACTTGCAAAATATTTTTTTAAGGATTACTAAAAAGGTAGACTAAACTTACCTTTTACATCTGAAAATTGCTTTAACATCTGCCTGGTTTTACTGAATTGCTTCAGCAATTTATTTATTTCCGACACCGGGCTGCCGCTTCCTTTTGCTATTCTTTTTCTCCTGCTGCCATTTATAATATGCGGTTTCCTTCTCTCTTCTATGGTCATAGAGTTAATTATAGCTTCTATTCGTATAAGATAAGAGTCATCTAAATTTATTTTTTTAAAAACTTTATTTTTATTTGCAAAGGGCATCATTGAAAATATTTTATCCATTGACCCTATTTTTTTAATACTTCTAAGCTGACTGATGAAATCCTCGAAATTTAATTCATTTCTATAAATTTTTTCTTCAATTATCTTTGCTTCCTTTTCGCTTACAACCTTTTCCGCTTTTTCAACCAGGGTCACTACGTCTCCCATACCTAATATTCTTGAAGCTATTCTTTCGGGATAGAATATATCAAAATCATCGATCTTTTCTCCATTAGATATAAACTTTACAGGTTTTTTAACCACGTAATAAATAGATAGTGCTGCGCCTCCCCTGGTATCACTGTCCAATTTGGTCAAGATTATTCCATCACATTCGACTTTTTGATTGAAACCATATGCAATATTTACAGCTTCCTGGCCTGTCATTGCATCCAGAACCAGGTATATTTGATGAGGATTAGTTCTTTTTCTTATATTTATGATCTCGCTCATCATATTCTCATCAACCTGCAATCTTCCTGCAGTATCAATTATGATTACATCACTTCCGGTTTTTTTAAATAACTCTATACCTTTTAATGATAGCGACACCGGATCTAAATTATCCTGGTAAAAAACATCCACATTGATATTCTTTGCCATATCCTCAAGCTGCAGTACTGCTGCAGGCCTGTATATATCAGCAGCTACAACTGATACTTTTTTATTAAATTTTACTTTTATAAAATTAGCCAGCTTTATAACAGATGAAGTTTTCCCGGTTCCCTGAAGTCCAACCATCATTATAATTGTAGGACCTCCTGGAGAAAAGCTTATACCACCGCTTCCCGAACCAAGCATTTTTACAATCTCTTCATTGACTATTTTTACTACCTGCTGATAAGGAGTTATGCTTTCCAGCACTTTTTCTCCGGTAGCTTTCGCTTTAACATTTTCCAGAAATTCTCTTACTACTTTAAAATTTACATCAGCTTCAAGCAGGGCGAGTTTAATCTCCCTCAAAGCATTATCCATATCGCCGGGGCTTAATTTACCCTTGTTCCTTATTTTATAAAATAAATCCTCAAATTTTGTTGTTAGTGTTTCAAACATCTAAAACTTTCTTATTATTGAAATTATAATCATGAAAATAATGAATCAGTAAATTTTACCGGGTTAAAATAACTTATATTGTCCAGTTTTTCACCATCCGTGACCAGTTTTATAGGTATATTCAGATCATTTTTTATAGTAATTACTATTCCCCCTCTTGAAGTACTGTCAGTTTTAGTAAGAATTATCCCGGTTAGGTCGAGCGAATTATTAAATAATTCTGCCTGGTTTTTTGCATTCTGGCCAGTTGTTGAATCTACAACAAGTAGAACTTCATCAACATTCCGATTAATTCTTCCTTTTATCACTTTTTTTATTTTTATTAATTCTTCCATAAGATTATGTGAAGTCTGCATTCTTCCGGCGGTATCAATTATAACCAGGTCGATCTCCCTGGCCATTGCTTTTTCCATACTATCATATACTACCGCCCCGGGATCAGAAAATTTTTGATGATAGACTATATCCAATTTTAATTTTTCTGCATAATGTTGTATTTGTTCCACTGCAGCCGCCCTGTATGTATCTGCAGCTGATATTAATACCTTTTTACCATTTTTTTTAAACATACTCGCTAATTTCGCAACAGAAGTGGTTTTTCCTGTGCCATTCACTCCCACTACTAAAAAAACTGTGGGAGGTACTGCTGATATACTTAAATTGGAATTTTTTTCGTCTCCCAGAATTTTTATAATCTCACTCTTAATTAAAGATGTTATTCTTTCAGGGTTGTCTATATTTTCACTAAAAGCGATTTTTTTTACTTCATCTAATATTTTGGTTGTTGTGTTAATACTGATATCGCTTGATACCATTTGCTCTTCAATCTCATCCCAGAATAATCTGCGGTCGTTTTTAAAATTATTCCAGATAAAATTTAGATTTTTAATTAACTTCTGCATTCTTTTTTCCTATTTTTTCAGAAATTATCTTTGAAATCC
>CAZLME010000096.1:5250-5687 GCA_964560595.1 uncultured Actinomycetota bacterium | reverse complement strand
TATTTGTAGATATTGATGACGGCATGTTGAGTATGGTGGCAACAGATAGCTACAGGCTGGCTCTGGTAAAGGACAATATTGATAAGGGAATATCTGCCACAGGAGTAATAGTTCCTTCAAAAGTGTTGGACAGTATTGCCAAAAGCGAACACAAGGGAAGCGATGTTGTTATAAATATCGAAGAAAACCAGATAAGTTTTTGTCTTGGAGGGGGCGACAAAGAAGAAGATGTGATAGTGGCAAGGCTACTTTCTGGAAAATTTCCAGAATATAAACAGCTTCTACCGCAGAAATTAAAACATAATATAGTTATAGATAAGGAAAAAATACTTGATGTTGTAAGAAGGATTTCGTCAATATCCCAGGACAATGTTCCGGTTAAACTAACCATAGAAAAAGGAAAGGTAAGTGTTTCTATGAGCGTTAGAGAAATAGGA
>CAZLME010000096.1:3158-5240 GCA_964560595.1 uncultured Actinomycetota bacterium | reverse complement strand
TCAAGCGAAGACTTTGAGGTTCCATATGGAGAAGAAAAAATGGAAATAGCTTTCAACCCCGAGTTTTTAATAGATGGAATAAATATAATGGACAGCAAGAAGATAGTCGTGTCAATAGACGAGCCCCTTAAACCTATTTTAATAAAACCAGAGAATAAAGAGAACCCGATTTATTTGTTGATGCCGATCAGGGTTACCTGACGGCCGGGAATAATTGAAATCTGTAAAAGTAAATAAATAATGGAAAAAACAACATACATAAATTTATGTATTATTGGGGCAGGAAGACTGGGAACAACCCTGGGCTGCGCTTTAGCGGGGAGAGAGCGACAGGGCATAAAATTAATGGCTGTTTCGTCCAGATCAGACGGGTCGCTGGAAAGAGCAAGAAAGGCTCTGGGAGAAAAAGCTGCCGGTATTTTTTTAACCAAAAATAATATAGAAGCAGCTTCAATAGCAGATTGTATCCTGATATGCACGCCTGACGATACCATAAAAAGAGTCTGTGCGGAAATTTTTAAAGAAAAAAAGAGCAATCATTCTAAAAAATATTATGTAATCCATTTCAGCGGTTCAAAATCACTTAAAGTGTTAGATGCAGCAAGAGCCGCAGGGGCTGAAGTCGCTTCGGTTCACCCCCTGAAGTCATTTGCTTCAATTAAAGAGGCAATAAAAACATTGCCGGGCACTGTTTTTGGACTAACTTATTCCAGTAAAAAATCAAAGGAATTGGCCGAAAAACTTGTTAAGTGCCTGGGCGGGGAGACAATATTAGTTGATGACAATAAAAAACCGCTTTACCATGCAGCAGCGTGTGTAGCGTCAAATTATCTTGTTACTTTATTGGATTATGCTGTGAAGATACACCAAAAGATAGGCATAAACCCAAAGGATTCGCTTAAGGGATTGATGAATCTGACGGAAGGTACCTTAAAGAATATAAAAAAAATGGGCACAAATAAATCTTTAACAGGCCCTATAGCCAGGGGAGATACCGGTACGATAAGGGAGCATACGGACAGTTTTAAAGAATTTTTTACGGATGAAGAATTGCTAATATATAAAATAATGGGTATAGAAACTGCTAAAATAGCTTACCGGAACAAATGGATAAAAGAAGAAATATTAAAAGAGCTAAAAGAAATACTTGAGTAATAGAAGGAACGGAAAGGGGAGACAATGGCTATAAAAAAAGTAACCACAAAAGAATTAGTGGAAATGAAGAGAAAAAAAGAAAAAATAACAATGTTAACAGCCTACGATTATCTAATGGCGTCTCAGTTGGATGAGTGTGGAATAGACCTGATTCTTGTTGGGGATTCGGTTGGTAATGTTTTATTGGGATATGAAAACACAATACCTGTTACAATGGAAGAAATGATACACCACTGCAAGGCAGTCAGCAGGGGAGTAAAGAGAGCCATGGTAATCGGCGACATGCCTTTTATGTCTTATCAGGCAAGTGTTGAGGAAGCAGTATGGAATGCAGGAAGATTTTTAAAGGAAGCAGGGGCCGAAGCTGTAAAGCTTGAGGGGGGAAAAGAAATCAATGAAACCATAAAGAAAATAGTTGAGTCAGGGATTCCCGTAATGGGGCACCTCGGACTAACGCCTCAGTCAATTTATAAATTAGGAGGATATGGAGTCAGGGGAAGAGACGATGAGCAGGCTTTAAAGATGTTGGAAGACGCAAAAGAGCTTGAGAAAGCCGGCGCATTTTCAATAGTTTTAGAGAAAATCCCGGCAAAGCTTGCAAAAAAAATAACAAAAGAAATAAAGATTCCCACAATAGGGATAGGCGCAGGGGTGGATTGTGATGGACAGGTACTGGTAGCCCATGACATGCTCGGGCTCTTTGAAGATTTTAAGCCAAAATTTTCTAAAAGGTATGGTGAGATTGGAAAAGAAACTAAAAGGTGTTTTAGAAAATATATAGAGGAGGTAAAAAATAAAGAGTTTCCAGCAGAGGAGCATTCTTATTGAAATATAATAACTTAAGGGAATAACAGTTTAAAATATCTTCTCCAAAGTAAAATGAAAGCATTTGGGTTAATTATAATAAGTGATTTGTAATAATATGAT
>CAZLME010000096.1:0-3148 GCA_964560595.1 uncultured Actinomycetota bacterium | reverse complement strand
AAGGTCAGTAAATGTAAGTCTACTCTAAAAAAGCTCCGGGAGCAGGGGTATAAAATAGGATTTGTCCCTACTATGGGTTTTCTGCATGAAGGGCACCTGAATCTTATAAGAATGGCAAAGAGGGAATGTGATAAAGTAGTCGTAAGCATATTTGTTAATCCGATACAATTTGGGCCCAATGAAGATTTTAGAAAATATCCTAGGAACATAAAAAGAGATTGTATCCTTGCAGAAAAAGAAGGGGCAGATTATATTTTTTATCCTGCGGCTAAAGAAATGTATGGTAAGGATTATAAAACCATGGTTGAGGTAAAAGAGCTCGATAATATTATGTGCGGGAAACACAGGCCCGGGCATTTTGTGGGGGTAGCAACAGTAGTTTTAAAACTGTTCAATATTATAAATGCTCATAAAGCTTATTTTGGCGAGAAAGATTATCAACAGCTGGTGCTGATAAAAAAAATGGTTACTGATTTAAATATTGATACCAAAATTATTGGCGGCTCCACAATAAGAGAAAAAGATGGCCTTGCCTTGAGTTCAAGGAACAGATATCTTTCTAAAGAAGAAAGAGAAAATGCCATTATCTTATATAAATGTCTGAATAGCGCAAAAGACATGATTTTAAAAGGTGAGAGCGACCTTGAAAAAATAAGGAAAAAAGTACTTGGGGAATTAATAGGAAATGAATTTGTAAAGAAAGTGGATTATTTTGAGTTTATGGACCCACAAACACTACAGGAGAAAAAAGAGGTAGAAAAAAATACTAAAAAGATATTAGCGGCAGTTGCTGCATGGATAGGGAAAACCAGGCTTATTGACAATGTACTGATAAAGTTATAGAAGTAAGGGTATTTTAAAAAGTTTTAAAATTTAAAAAGGAATGATAAAAGATGTTAATCTGTATTTTAAAAAGTAAAATTCATAGAGCTACTGTAACCGGTGCCGAGATAGATTATGAGGGCAGTATAAGTATCGATAAAAACTTAATGGAACATTCAAAAATATTGCCTTATGAAAAAGTACTGGTAGTAAGTCTTGACAGCGGTGAAAGGCTGGAGACCTATGTCATAGAGGGAGAAAAAAATAGCGGAGAAATTTGCATAAAAGGCGCTGCAGCAAGAAAAATATTAAAAGGGGAGAAGGTTATTATTCTATCCTTTACTTACATAGAAGACAAGGAAGCATTGGAGCACCGCCCAAAGATAGTATATGTAAATGAAAGGAATAAGATTATAAACGAAGAGGATCATGTGGGGCAAGATGACCAATGTTAATCTTAAAAATAATGAACTAAATATATATTTAATATATACAATACTTTTAATTATAGTTATCCTTTCCTCTCTTTTCCTGCTGGAATCCTGCAAGTCCGCAGACAATAATAATGAAGACCTCATAAATACTCATGGTGGCGACGAAATCGGAGAAGGTGGCCTTTACTTATTTGATTATAAAAAAATTGAGCTGGATGAAACGAGCGCGATTGATATCAAAATTAAAAACTGTAATTTATATATGGATATATATGAAGAATTGGTAATAATGGGGGAAGTGGAAAATGTCTCCACGGGAAATAAAACAGATATTGAAATAACCCTTGATTTCTACAACAAAAATGGTGAAAAAATAATTTCAAAGACCATACCGGCGTTCGTTAATTATCTCAGGGCAGGGAGCAGATTGCCCTTCTATTATTATCTGGATGAAAGAGATAAATATATAGAAATATCTATGGTAAAAATAGGAGTTAATTATAAAAGTTACAACGAGATGTTTAAGGGTAATCCTATAGTAAAGAGTGAAAAGTATTATTACAGCGATGATGGAAGCAATTTAATTATTGAAGGGACAGTAGTTAATATTGGATCCGGGAAAATCAGGAACTTGAAGCTGTTTTGTACATTCTACAATAGCAAAGACCGTGTAGTGTTTATAAAAAAGTGTTACCTGATAAGGGAAGAGATGATCCTGGACGAAGAACAGAAATTTACCCTGGAAGTGCTTTTTGATGAATATTTACCTGAATTCACTGATTATAGATTTGAAATTTTTTTTGAGGATGAGATAAAAACACCGGTTTAATTTAGAGCCAATCCTTATGTTTGAAATAAACAAGCATGCCTATTGATATAATAATCATTGAAATTAAGATTACAAGAAAAGCAAAAGAGAAGCCCCCCAGAGGTAAGGAAATATTCATTCCATAAATTCCGGATATAAGGGTCAGCGGCAGAATAACCACAGAAAAAATAGTAAGTATGCGCATTATATCGTTAATCTTGTTTGAGAGGAGTGATTGATGGGCATCGTGTACCCCTTCTATCAGCTCTTTGTAATTTTCGAGAGTATCCCAGATTTTTTCTACATGGTCCACCAGGTCACTGAAATAGACTTCAAGTGCTTCTATTAAAAATTCCATATCTTTTATCTCAAGCGTCTTAAGCAGTTTTCTCTGTGGAAAAATTATATTCCTAAATGTTAAAATATTTGTCCTGATAAGGAGTATGTCCCTGATGTTTTTACTGCTGGCTTTTTTAAAAATAGCATCCTCAACATTTTGTATACTCCTGTAAATCTTATTGAGTATGGGAAAGTTATAATCAATAAGAGAATCAATTACTTTATGTAAAAGGTAGCCGGAACCCTTATCCAGGATTTGTTGATTTTCTGTCAGATAATCAAGAGCATCCTGGATGGGTTTGCATAATCCGCGATGGACGGTTACCAGAAAGTTGTTCCCGATAAAAATGTTTACGGTAAATGGTACAAGCCGCCCGGTTTGCTTTATAAAGTAAGGAGTATGCAATACAAGGAAAAAGTAATCATCATACTCATCCAGCTTTGGCCTCTCAATAATACTGAGACAGTCTTCTATATCCAGGGGATGAAAATTAAAATTATTCCCCAGAAACTGCATATTTTCCTTGCTGGGATTCTCGGTATCGATCCAGATAAGATAATCAGGGTTATTTATAAAGGAAGCGATGCCCTTAAGGTTAACTTTTTCCAATAATTTTTTTTGGCTCTTATCGTATACAAGGGTCTTTATGGGAAGGACCTCCTTTGTTTCTATTATTTGAGTCTTTATAAAATTTTATAATTTATCATAAAAAAAGGAAATAAAAACTTATTGAATATATCATTA
>CAZLME010000095.1:0-5688 GCA_964560595.1 uncultured Actinomycetota bacterium | reverse complement strand
TAAAGAAATGTATTCGGGTACCGGATTGTATGGTGATAATGCAAATACCAGCCGCAGGCCGGTAATAATTGACAAGAGAAAATTTTATATCTATTATGGGCAGAAAGTAAATGAATTAATTTAAAATCAATAAAACTAAAATAATTTTTTAAAATGAAGTAATTGGAAGAGAGATGGTAATCTTATGACAAGAGGTAAACCAATAGTCCTGATTTCAAGTTATTACCCGAGGTTATGCGGGATTGCCACATTTTGTGAGGAAGCCCGGGAGTTTATCCAGAAGGAATATCCGGAAAGAGAAGTTCTGGTTATAAGCCATACCGATGGTTCAGGGGATGGGGTTTTCCCGATAATAGATACATCTCATCGCTTCTGGTGGAAGCCAGTGGCAAAAAAGATAAAAAAATTATCACCTTATGCAGTGCATATACAGCATGAGTACGGCCTCTATGAACACATAGATAACAGAGGAATAGGGGATAGAAATCAGGGATTTATAGAATTTTTAGGTTCCATTAATGAATTTCCCATTGTAGTGGAACCGCATACGGTTCATGGCCGTTTAAAGGAATTTGAAGAAAATTTTATTTATCAGCTATGTGAAGAATCTGATGTGGTTTTATTTAAGAGTGATTACCAGAAGTGGAGATTGAACTGGACTTTCACCCAGAGAGGATGGAAAATGCCCAGCAACATAATGATTGTCCCTCACGGGGCAAGGGTGGACAGAAGCTGGAGCGAAAAAGGAATTCAAGATTTAAGGAAGGAACTTGGTTTAGATAAGTTCAAGTATTTAAGTAATAATATAGTGGGCCTGATAGGCTGGATTCAATCAAATAAAAGATGGGATATATTGACTTCTGTATGGGAAGAAGTACTTGAGGAGATAAAAAAGAAGACTGGTAAGAATTGGGATTTACTGGCTGCAGGTACTATGAGGGATAAAGCCGATATGGAAGATTTCAATAATTATAAGAAAAGCCTTGAAATCTTAGAGAAAAAAAGAATTGCACATTATTATGAATTTATTCCGAGAGGGGATATTTATTATAAAGTAATGGCAGTCTGTAAATTTATAGTACTGCCGACAGTAGATGAGACACAGTCAGGAACACTTGCAAGGATTATTGCTTTAAATAAACCTTATATAACCACGGCTCCTCTGGAAGCATTGACAACGCAAACCCTTGAGAGCGAAGGTGGGCTGTTATTTACAAATAAGCAGATGCTAAAAGAAAAAGTCATAAGACTGGCCTGCGATGAAGATTTAAGAAAGAGGCTCTCGAAAAATCTAAAAAATTATTTAAAAGAAGTTGTATCCTGGGAAATTGTTGCCAGAAAATATAAAAGCGCATATAAATTTGCAAGACTTAAAAAAATAGCAGGTAAGGAAATAAATTTTCCGCCGGACTTTTAAAGATATTTTACGATTCCACATATTTTACTTGATTAATAAATTTTAATTTGATTTTTATCGGACCTGTTTTTAATTTACTGATTTAAAATATAAGTATATATTTAAAGTTGTTAGAAAAAATATATTTTTTCTAAAGAATCCAGGGGAGGTGTTATTTTGAATAAACTCAAGAAAGTTTTAAGAGAAAAATGTATGGGCATTAATTGTATATATGTGTCATCATATGTCCCAAGAAAATGTGGAATTGCCACATATACAAGTGATTTAACCAGAGCTATAGACCTTATAAATCCATACTGCGAATCAAGGATTGTAGCATTAATCAGGCCTGAAGATAAAATAGATTATCCTCTGGAAGTTAAATTTAAAATTAACCAGTACAAGATTGATTCCTATATTAAAGCTGCTGATTATATTAATAAATCCAGGGCGGATATGGTTGTTCTTGAGCATGAATTTGGATTATATGGTGGTGAATTTGGAGAATATATTATTAAGTTAATAGAGCTGATAAAGAAACCTTTAATCATAACCGCTCATACAATTCCTGTTAATCCAAACCTGGGATATGGCCTGGTTTTAAAAGATGTTTTAAAGTTTGCAGATAAAGTAATAGTTATGATGCCTGAAAGTTTACAGAAGCTGGTAAAAAAATATAATTATCCTGAAGAAAATATAGAAATTATCCCGCACGGTGTTCCTGATATATCTCTGGAACCCAATGCCAAATATAAAAAGAAAAAAAGATTAGAGGGGAGAATAATCCTTGGAAATATTAATCTTTTATCAGAAATTAAGGGGCTTGAATATATAGTAGAAGCTTTAAGAGAGATTAAGGAACACTTCAATAATGTTTTATATTTAATAATTGGTCAGACGCATCCTGTTGTATTGCAAACGGAAGGTGAAAAATACAGGCATTTTTTAAAAGAAAAAGTCAGACAGTATGATTTACAGGAAAATGTTAGATTTGTAAATAAATATATGTCTTTGAAAGATCTGATTGTGTGGTTAAAAGTTATCGACATATATATAACTCCATATCTGGATCCTCAGCAACCCGCTTCGGGCGCACTGGCATATGCAATCGGAGCAGGCAAAGTGTGTATCTCAACTCCCTATTTATACGCGAAAGAGGTTCTGGCAGAGGAAAGGGGAGTAATTGTACCTTTCCGGAATTCGAAGGCCATTGCAGATGCTGTGATAGATATATGTGAAAATCCTCAAAAAAAATTAAAGATTGAAATGAAGGCATATAAATTCGGAAGATTGATGACCTGGTACAATGTAGCCCTGCAGCACCTTCGATTGTTTAATGAGGTTTTAGACAAACATGATAGCATGAAGTCTGTTAAAGCAGTTTAATTAGACCCTATAAAGGAATATTTAACAATTATTTTAAAACCAGATAAGAGAATTCTTATGGATCAATTAAAAAAGATAAGGTCAATGACTTCAAATATTGGGATTTATCAGCATGGTAAATTGGATAAACCTGATCCCGGATTTGGATATGCTCTGGAAGATCAGGCGCGGGCTCTTATGGTTGTTGATGAATTTAAAGATAAAGGTTTAAAAGATATTTATTTGAATTTTATATTAAAGGCGCGGAGAGAAGATGGTTTGCTCTATCATTTTTATTATGAAAATAATGGTAAGGGCTTATTTAAAAATGAAGAATATGATTCAAAATCTAATATAAAAGAAGCTTATGGTATAACTCTGTGGTCCCTTCTATCAACAAAAATCAGCAAAGACGTTTTTAATAAAAAAATTATTGGAAATTTAATTAAAGATGCTTCAAGCTGGACCTCACCAAGAGCAATATCCACGGCTTTATTAGGGTTATTAAGTCTTGATTACCAGCACAGTTTAGAAAACGAATTAAGGGAGAAACTGCATAATTTTTATTTTGAAACATATTCTAATGATTGGGTATGGTTTGAAAATTATCTTGTATATGCAAATGCTATTATACCCTGGGCTCTCTGGGAAACTTATTCAAGAAGGAAATGCAAGATCAGCTTTGAAATTGCTAAAGAAACAACCAGGTTTTTAATAGAAAAATGTCAGGAGAATGATATTCCTTCTCCGGTAGGAAATAAAGGCTGGTATCTTAAGGGAGATAAAAAAGCCTTATACGACCAGCAGCCGATTGACCCGGCCTATATGGTCTGCTGTCTTGAAAAAGCATACCGTGTAACAGAAGATAAGTTCTATCTGGACTGGGCCGGCAAATGGTACAGGTGGTTTTGGGGTTATAATATAAAAGGAATCCCCCTTATAGATAAAAACTTTGCCTGCTATGACAGTCTGACACTGGAGGGGGTTAATTTGAATCAGGGGGCCGAATCAAATATATGCTTTTTAATGGCATTCCTTGCAGCACGGAGACTGGGAATAATTTAGAGTTTTTATAAAAGTTTTTATTTAATTTAATTGAAGTATATAATGTATATATCATATCCTATATGAAAGTTTAATAAACCTTTTCTTAATAACCAGGGAGGTCAAATGTCAATTGCAAAGGTAAGTGAAATCAAGATTTCTTCTCCAAATAGCTTTGATGATGCAATAAAAGAAGGTATCGTACGCGCAAACAAAACTCTTAGAAATGTAAAGTCTGCATGGATAAAAGATCTTGAAGTTATAGTGGATGATAGTGGTAAGATTGTAGAATATAGAGTTTTGATGAAGGTTTCATTCATTCTTGAGGAATAGAATAATAGGAAGTATTTATAGATTTTAATATAAAATAAAAAAATTTAAAAAGGAGAAATAAGATAGCAATTGATGATTACGTAAAGCAACATGCTGCAGAACAAAAAAAGGCAGCGATGGGCAGGGCCGCAGAAGTAAAAAAGAAAATACAGGAAATGAAGGTTGCAAAAGTAAAAAAGGCAACTATTTTAAAAAAGAAAGTTACGGGAGCCGGTCCCGCATCGGCACATAGAGCGGGTATGTGTGAACCTACCGGTATGCCATATGCACACACACGTACAGGATCTTTTACAGCGGGAATGCCAAAAATAATTGCTCAATATACAGTTAAAAAAGGTGATACAATAAGCCAGATTGCTAAAAGCTATTATGGTTTTAGCAGTAAACCCTGCTGGAAATTAATTCAGGAAGCAAACAAGGATATAATTAAGGATGTAAATCTAATTAAGCCCGGACAGGTTATAAAAATTCCTGTGCTGCCTGAAGAATTGAAAAAGAAATAAAATTTTTGTTTATACAAAACTAATATTTCTGGCTCATCTTAAATATATAAGGTATTTTTACTACCCAGAGGCTTGTAAATATATTAGACGGATCTTTTAGAGAACTTTACATACTCTTCTCTGGAGAACCCCAGTTTATTTGCCCAATTCTCGGGATATCCCTTATAGTAATTTAGGCTATCAAGTTTTAACAATCTCCACACTATTACTCTCATTATTGAAGGCAGGCCGACGATTATAAGGTAAAGCCAACCCAGACATAAAGATTGGATAGAGTGACCATATTCATGTTTTTTAGATAATTTGTCATTAAAATATCTCGCATTGAAAATAATGAATCTACCAAGAGAGAGCCCCCCCGGAAAATTTTTTGCATAAAGGATGTTTGTATGTTTAAAAGTCTCCCTCTTGATTATTTTCTTTCTTAAAAAAACAATAATCATGCTGGCGAGCAACGTCTGGGGTAATTCCCAGATAAAAAGTAAAATTCTTAAAAACCGGTTCATTTTTTAAATATTTTCAGTAATTTTATTATTTGCCATTACAAAAAATTTTACTAAATCACATTTAAAAATTTCTGTCTACTTATTTAAATAATTTGTTATAAACCTATTATAGAGTAGAAAATCTAAATATACTAAATAATAGCATGATAAATGAGTGGAGGAATTTTAAGACACATGCGGGTAAATCATCAAAATACCATACAGTATAGAGATTTAGAGCTGTTTCCAAAATATATTTAAATTAAACTCCGATTAAAGTTGTATAATAATAAATATAATATATAATTAATGTTTGCTGATTAATTCTTTTATAGTGATAAAAGAAAAAACACTATGGTTGTTGTTAAATAATGTTTTGATGTAAAGAATCCGCGTTTTTGTGTGAACTTTCCAAAAAAAATCAGCGATTATTACGTTTTTTATACCATGCCTGTTTTTTTCTTGATAAAGATAAATTTTAATAAAATGAAAGGAAATTAGAGTGAATAAAAGACTATATATAGGTAATCTTGAATACTCTACCACAGACAAGGATTTGGAA